>JAQTYS010000003.1 GCA_028688175.1 Methanothrix sp.
CTAGCAGTCTATACCATCACATGGCGGACGGATTTTATCCGGCACGGGATTTTCATGGAACTTTATGGTCTTCTCGGCTTCGAAGGTTCCTGTGAACATCTCGTGGGCCTTGATATCCTTATAGAATATCTTGTGCCACTTGGCATCGGTGCCCCAGGTACCATTGAAGGAGTTCTTGGTCTCAAGGCCTATGAGATGAGACGGAACGTAGATGTCATTGCTGGCCGTCATGAGTCTCTCGACTTCTGCGGTATTTCTGCCGGCATCTTTGAGCTTCTTGATCAAGTTCTCTGGGCTGACATTCCTCTTAGGCTGGTAAGGTGTTGTCGAGGCAAAGAACGCAGTTTCATCCTTTTCCATCTCGTTTACAGAGAACATCTCCTGGACATCAGCCCCTATGCCGCCGTAGAATGCCTTAGAATGCAGATATTTGCCGCCGGTCAGAGGCGTCTCGCCTGCATAGGTCATCTTGGTGGTCTCGTAGAGGTTAAGGCCAGATTCATTTCCTCCATTTACCGAGGTTACATTCCTCTTCAGCTTCTCAGCATCCTGGGAGTAAGCATGTTCGGAGTCTAGCTCCAGGTCGCCGTCTCCCGCCATGGTATTGTAGTACTCAAGAGCGATCTTCTTGTCGATTACCGATGTGCTGACATCGATAATTCCTGTTCCGGATACTTTTTGATCTTCACAGAACTGTTCATACTGCACTGGCGGTACCAGTGGTGGATTAGCTAGCACGATGCTGCAACCTCCCATAAGGGCAATTGCAAGCATGAATGCTACTACTATTACTCCCTTCATTTTTCTTTTCGCCCCCTTTTTTTTAAGCGATTAATTTAAGCTATTTCGCCAAATAAGCGAGATTTAGCTTTCTACCAATCTCTTACTTTTATATTATATAAATTTATCCTTCAAAACAACCAAGATTGGTGCGCTCACCTTCCGACACAGGAATAGTTCTCCAGCACTCGAGGGGTGATTAGTATAGGTTAAATGATATACTATGAATAATAAATGCATATCAATAGATCAATCTCTCTAGAAATCAATGCAATCAAATACAACAAGTAGCAATGAATCTCTTATGTCCTCTTTCCTGGAGCATCCGCGTCTATTGCCGCAAACTGTGGAGAAGCGGCTCTTCCAGTTGGATTTGGCCGCCAACGCTCTCAAGTCTTCCTGTCTTGTTGTAGTGCCCACGGGCCTTGGCAAGACCGTCATAGCTCTCATGGTGGTTCTGGCTCGAATGGATATGGGCCGGATTCTTTTTCTGGCTCCTACCAAGCCGCTGGTGGAGCAGCATGCGGCTTTCTTGCAGCGCGTGCTCAAAGACAAAGATCTGGTCAGCATGATGACCGGAGAGAGAGCGCCGGAAAAAAGGATTGAATCCTGGAGACAGAGCCAGATCGTAGTCTCCACACCACAGGTGATCGAAAACGACCTTCTCTCTCGAAGGATCGATCTTGAGGACGTCTCCCTGGTGATATTCGACGAGGCGCATCGAGCAGTGGGGAATTACGCTTATGTATACATCGCCGATCGCTATCATCGCGAGGCGAAGAATCCTAGGGTACTGGGGATTACCGCCAGTCCTGGCAGCCAGAGCGAGAAGATCGCCGAGATCTGCAGCAACCTTCATATTGAGACGATCCAGACCCGCACGGAAAATGATCCAGATGTCGCTCCATTTGTTCACGAGCGGGAGATAGAATGGGTGAAGCTTATAGTTCCCAAAGAGCTTCTGCAGATCCGCACGGCCATAGAGGAGCTGCTCTCTCGCAGAATCGATGATCTGAACCTACTGGGCGTCAGTTCCGTCAGAATAGATGCCAAGTCCTCCAAGAAAGAGCTTCTTGGGCTGCAGGCCGCCTTCATGTCCTCGGCCAAGAACAAGGCAAATAAATCAACATTTGCGGCCATATCACTCATGGCCGAGATCCTCAAATTGCATCATGCCGTTGAGCTGGCGGAGACGCAGGGACCGGATGCACTGGCCAGATATTTTCAGCGGCTGGATGGGGAAGCCCTCTCGCGAAGCGGTTCCAAAGCATCCCGCAGAATAATGCAAGACCCGAGTTTCAGGCAGGTAGTAGAAACCCTGCATAACCTGAAAGTGGAGCATCCCAAGCCTGCCGCAGTGCTGAGAATACTGCAAGAGCAGATTGCTGAGAAGCCGCACTCTCGCATCATGGTCTTTACCAACTATCGAGATACTGCCACCTCTCTCCTGAAGTTCTTGAAAGAGGATAATGCCATTCGAGCTGTGCGATTCGTGGGTCAGTCCAGCCGCGAGAATGATGAAGGGCTCAGCCAGAAGAAACAGGCAGATATTCTGCAGAAATTTCGGGCCGGTGATTTCAATGTCCTCATTGCTACATCGGTAGGCGAGGAGGGTATCGACATTCCTGCTACCGATCTGGTCATCTTTTATGAGCCGGTTCCGTCCGAGATTCGCAGCATTCAGCGCAAGGGCAGGACCGGCAGGGCAAGGGCCGGCAGAGTAGTAGTATTAATGGCCAAGGGCACGCGCGATGAGGCTTATTACTGGATATCGGATCGCAAAGAAAAGACCATGAACCGGCAGATACGCGATCTGAGCGGTCCCGGCCAGGAATCGATTTTAAAGGAGAAAGATCCCAAAGAGCCCTTCCCCCGGCAGCTCCAGATAACTGAGGCGGTGGCCGGGCATACGGAGGCAGACGAAAAGGATCTGCAAATTGAGATAGGAGAAGATGAGGAGAGCCCTGGAAAAATACTCGCCAAAGTCTTTGTGGACTTCCGGGAGAGAGAGATGGCAAAGCTTCTGGAGGCCCAGGGCATCGAGGTCACCGTCAAGAATCTGGATGTGGGAGACTATGTTATCAGTGATAAGGTGGCCATCGAACGCAAAACTGCCCAGGATTTTGTATCCTCGATTATCGATCCACAAAGAAATTTATTTCGCCAGATGGCGGATCTGGCCAGGACTTATGATCGGCCTGTCTTGATTTTAGAGGGCAGGGATCTTTACACTTCGCAGATGAATGTCGCATCTATCCGCGGAGCTATGATCTCTGTGGCGGTGGACTACGGGGTCCCCATTATTCCCACGGAAGACCGGGATGAAACTGCCTCGGTTATTGCCCTGTTGGCTCGTAGAGAGATGCGAGAGGGTCGTGAGCCAAAGGTGCATGGTCACAAGACTGCCAGGACGCTTAAAGAGCAGCAGGAGTATTTGGTATCGGCCATTTCCAGTGTTGGGCCTACGGTCGCCAGGAATCTGCTCAAGCACTTCGGGTCTGTTGAGAAGATCATGACCGCTTCATCTGAGCAGCTACAAGAGGTAGAACTGGTGGGTCCGAAGATTGCCCAGCGCATTCGCGAGCTGGTAGGCGGGGAGTATAAAGGGTGACTTCCTCCCCTGCCCCTGAAGATCCTGATGGAACCGATCTTGGATAGAGTCAGTTTTGAACCATCGAGCTTGAATCCAACTTGCGGATAGGTGAACGACTTATACCAGCCTGCGAAGAACATCTTGAAGTTATTTATGGAACCCTAACTAGATATCTATTTCGCTTCAAGTTCAATAGCAGTAGGTACGGCATTCATCCCACCCCCTGAAGGGGACGGGTCTCTGCCTGCATTTCTATAAAGCGAAAAAAAATTGTGCGTTTAATTATTATGTTAGAACTATAGCGGGGAGTAGATTTGAACTACTGATCTACGGGTTATGAGCCCGTCGGGATATCCTGACTACCCTACCCCGCTGCATTTGGGATATACTCAATGACTTTACCTTAGCTTATAAAGCTTGCGTACAAAATGGCACTGTTCTGGTGAGGCGAAGAGAAAGGACTATGCATATACCTTCCCATAATAGGTTCATCCTATGCTAAAAATCATCACCTTACGCCATGATCTTGGCGAACGCGCAATTATTCTTTCCGCGCCGTTGGCTGAAGCCTAGCGCTCGGGTTTTCGGGGTATTCTTGGGGCAGGTCGCAAGGAGTCGTTTACTTAATGTATCTGAACGTGTTAGTGTCATTCTTGTGTTGCTCCTGGGCGCAGATGAAGCTGGAAAAGGTCCCGTCATCGGCTCCATGTTCGTGGCCGGCCTGGTGATCGAGGAGGAGAAGCTCTTCGACTTGGCCGGATTTGGAGTCAAGGACTCCAAGCTTCTCACACCGGCCAAAAGAGAGATTCTGGCCAGAAAGATCAATGGGATTGCCACCGATCAATATATCCTGGAGGTGAAGGCCCAGGTCATCGATGAGCTTCGACTTGTTATGACCATGAACGAGATCATGGTGAGAAGCTTCTCCACAGTGGTGGCAAAGCTGCAAGCCGACCGGGCGATCCTCGATGCTGCCGATGTGAATGCTCAAAGGTTTGCAGATCGCGTGAAGGCCATGAGTAAGACCACCATGGACCTTATGGCCGAGCACAAAGCCGATCAGCGTCACCACATCGTATCAGCGGCTTCCATCCTGGCCAAAGTGCGAAGAGATGCATCAATGCGAGAGCTGGAAGAGACCATGCACTGCAAGATTGGCAGCGGATATCCCCATGATCAGGATACAATAAATTTCTTGACGCAATGGGTAAAGGAAAACCGGCAGCTTCCGCCATGCGCCAGGCATAGCTGGGCGACGGCGCAGCGTATAAAAGCTAGTTTTATATAGGCCGCCCGAAACTAAGAAGCGCAAAGAAGAAGGGATCTCATGGATATAGAGGACACATTGCTCATGATTCCAGGGCCTGTCAAGGTCGCGCCTCGCGTTCTGCGCGCCCTGTCTAAGCCCATGATCAGCCACCGAAGCGGTGACTTCAGTACAATTTACAGCGACTGCTGCGGACTGCTCAAGCAGTTCTTCGAGACCAAGAACGAGATAGTAGTAATGACGGGCAGCGGCACGGTGGGAATGGATGCTGCGGTTGCCGGCCTCATCGGCCATGATGATAAGATTGTAACCATATCCAACGGCAAGTTCGGCGAGCGGTTCACCGAGATTGGCGAAAGATATGGCAAAGCTATTCCCGTGAAGTTCGAATGGGGCACTCCATTCGACCTTGACAGGGTAGCAGCTGCACTGGAGGAAGGTGCTAAGGCCGTGGCCATGGTTCACAATGAGACCTCCGTGGGCCTCACCAATCCTGCCAAAGAGGTAGGCAAGCTGGCCAAAAAGCATGATGCGGTCTTTATCGTAGACGGCATATCCTCAATTGGCGGCAATGAGTTTCTAACCGACGAGTGGGGCATAGACATTGCTATCACCGGCTCGCAGAAGGCTCTGGCCGTGCCTCCGGGCTTGGCCGTGGTTTCCACCTCCCCGAGGGCAGAGGAGCGTCTCTTGCCCAAGAGCCGCAGCTACTACTCCGATCTGAAGGCCCATCTGAAGAGCGTGCGAAAGAGCCAGCCTCAAACGCCCTTTACGCCGGCGGTGTCGCTCTTCTTCGCCATGCAAGAGTCCCTGCACATGGCTGCCGAGGAGGGCTTTGCCGCTCGCCGGGCAAAAACGGCCAAGCAGGCAGAGTCGGTTCGCTTCGCAGCTAAGGCGCTGGGCATCGAGCTGTACCCAAAGGTCAATGAGCACACCCACTACTCCAATACCGTCACCGCCATGAAGATGCCGGCAGGCGTCACAGACGACAAGCTGCGCGGCGGCATGAAGAAGCGGGGCGTAATCGTATCCGGCGGGCAGGACGCCGTCAAGGGCAAGATCTTTCGCATCGGCACCATGGGCATGTGCTCCTCCGGCGACATTTTGCGAACCATCCAGACTTTGGAGTTGATCCTGGCCAAAGAGGGCAAGATCGCCTCATGCGGCGCTGGAGTAGAAGCGGCGGCCAAGGTGCTGGAAAGCTGATAAACCGATAAATTCCATTCAATTCATTTTTCTTTTTTGGCCAAAGAACTGGGCGTTTCCCACAAGAGATTAACAATTTAATAAATTGCAGATATACGCATTTAAAATAACGATCTCTAGAGCCAAAAAGGCTTTATAAGTAGGTATGCATGCGATAGTATATATTCTGGATTTCATGGGGGTCAAAACAGTTGAAGAGATCAAAGGCAGAAATGTGCATTATAGCATCAAATGCATCAAATAATGTAAAAATAGGAAGATCCAATCACATACAATTACTATTAATTGTCAGCATAATTTCTGCTTTATCCCTTGTGACGCCCTGTACAGCCCAGAGCGGCTATGAAATCAGAAATGCTGCGGTCACTCCGGAATATGGCTATGAGGATTTCACCTACACAGCTCAGATATGGATGAGCGAAGAGGCAGCAAGACAAGTAGGTTTGATTGCGGTCACAAAGTTCAGCATGAAATTGAATATCTACGACCAAAGCCAGTTGGTTTTCTCAGAGTCATCTCCCAGTCAAACGGGCATGAGCCAGACCTCATTTTCCTTCGGGCCCTACAGCTTCAAGGATCGGTTTGCCATTGCCAGAACCAGCAATGCCACCTTTGAATTCATCTTTTATGCAGGTGGTCAGCAGGTCGCCAAGACGGCCAGAATAAAAGGCCCCATCGTCCAGCCGCCCACATTAACCGGCACTCCCAGCTTTGAGAAGAAGCCCTATTTCTTCCAGGGAATTTCCGTCTCTGCGGGATTCAAAGACCTGGAAGGGCTAAATCCCAAGCCCACATGTCATCTGGAGATCACGGGCCCCTTGGGTACGGCAGATTCGAGAAGCTGGACCACCGCCGATGTTTCTTGCCAGTCCTCGGGAAAGAGCACATACTCCTGCAGCGTCGCTGAGGACCTATCCAGTTACAGGACTGGAGGAGAATTCACTTTCAATCTGGTCTACAACAATCTCAAAGTCGACCCCTTAATCTACGGACCCTATAACATTTCTCTCCAGCCTTATAATCCCGCTCTGGAAAAAGTTACCATTCCTAGGCTGCTGGATTATACCAACTTCACCATTCAGGCTTACGTCAAAGACGCCGGGGCCAAGATGATAGGCGGCATCCCGGACGCAAGTGTGGCCAAGCTGATAATCAGCCATCCCCAAAAAGGAGAGATGGCTTATGAGTCATCTGAGCCGAAGATGCAGGGTAGCAGCCTGGTCTACGAATGGACCAATGATAATGTTCCGCCCCTCTTCAACCGCAGCGATGTGCAGCTGGCAAAGAATGCACCCTTCCAGGCCAAAGTGGTGTATAGGAACGAAAACTGGGATTATCAGGCCGAGAAGGCCAATATCAGCTTCAGGGTAGTTGAAGAGATTCCCAAACTGGACATCCAATATCCTACAACCGTTTACGTGCGGGCCGGCGAGAGCACCACTCAGGATATAATTGCCACAGTTACCTTCTCCAAGGGCTCTGGAGACATGAATTTCATGCTGTCAGGCCCGGATCAGGACCTGAATTTAACGGAAAAGGGAATGTCTCTGGGAGGAAACCGTTATCAATACAAGTGGCAGGTCGCCTTCGATGACCGTCATATCAATAACAACTACACACTTGCATTATCCTTTGTACACCCTATGCTCGAAGGCGGAAGGTATGCCTTTGAGGACAAAACCATTAGAGTCTCACCGCTTTCAGTGAAGTTTACCCAGGCAGAGGTATCCCCAACCACAGGTCTATGGAACGATAGCTACACATATTCTCTGAAGATCGATACCACTATCGTGCCTCTCGAGGTCCGCCTGCAGACCTATGATCCCTGTAGCAGCGAGTGGACGGATAAGGGCGCCCAGAAGGCAACCATTCAGTCATCCTGGCTGAACTGGACACTTCAGCCCTTCAGCTACGAATGCACAGAGATGCAACAGCTGGGTGCTAAGTTCCGTTTCAAGGCCAGCTTTGCCGGGAAAGATTATTTATCAAAGCCCTACCAGGGCCCGAACTTCAAAGGAGGCAATCCCGTCCTCATCTCGCTGGACAGCGACCCGGTGGTCTATGTCTCAGAGGGCAGTGATTCTTTCAGCAGCATTGCGGCTGTTGTGGAATACGGGGCAGGCCAGGGCCAGGCCGTCCTCCGCCTGCCGGAAAAGAGCATCGATGAAGCCAGCAAGGGCATAGCTGTGGGTGGCAACCGATACAGGTACGAATGGAGCCTGCCCTTCGATGAGGCTGATGTCGGCAAGAGCTTCAACTACACTATCACCTATAAGCATCCCAGCCTCGATGCCGATTTGCAACTCGCAGAAGAGACGATTGCCGTCAGATCGCTATCAATTGAATTTGGGAAAGCCAGCGTATCTCCAACAAGAGGCAAGTGGAATGATACATTTGTCTATTCTGTGACCGTAAGCTCCAGCATGGATGCAGCCGTCAAGCTGGAGGTTTTCAACCCCTGCACTCATACCTGGGTTCAGAGAGCAACCGGCAGGGTCAAAGCTGGCGAAAGCGTGCTTGATATGCGAGCGCAGCCGCTCAGAGCCAAGTGCGCTGATTCTGAGAGTAAGGCAGCTAGTTTCCGCTATACAGCCAGCTATGCCGGCCAGACATCTGAGTCTGAAGTCAATTTTGGCCCGACCATCAACGGAGGCCAGCCCAAGCTGATATCATTTGAGATCGATGAGCCTGTGTTGTATGTGACAAAAGACAACCCTGCTTACCAGTCGGTCAAGGCTGTAGTGGATTTCCCGGGAGAAAAGGATGCGATGCAGCTTACCATAACGGGCCTGAACAAGGCTCCAATTACGGGGGAGATGAATAGCGTCTACTTGGGTGCAACTCAGTATTTATATACCTGGACTAAGGAGTTCGGGCTCGCTGATGTCGGCAACTACACAATCAGCATTAAAAACACCAATCCAAGCGCCGCCGGCGGCATGGTTGCATCCGCAGGGACTATGATGGTAGCCGACCAAGTAGCCAGCTCCGAATTGGAGCCGAAGGCCATAGGAGATGTAAAATTCCTGCCCGTTCTGTTCGTCTCTTCTGAGAAGGGAGCCAGCCAGACGTTCAGTGCTGAGGTCTACTCTCCGGGTGGCAAGGGAACTATGACCCTGGATCTTACCGGTGTGGATAAAAACAAAGAGTTAGACATGGCGGTCACCGATCTCGGTGCCAACCGGTATAGATATGATTACACGGAAGAATTTGATGCCACCAATGCCGGCAACAACTACCTGTTCTCCCTTGATTATCAATTACAGGGCAGGAGCTATTCCCTGTTTGATGATCACATCATGCAAGTGGCGCTGGAAGGAACGGAGCCTGAACCTATATGGGAGCCCAAGCTAATCTTAGAGTATGACACAACACTCTATGTGCCGGCTGGAGGAAAATCAGACCAGCTCATCCATGCCACCATAAATTACACGGAGAGTGGAGGCATCCTCAAGTTGAATCTGACCGGCCCCTCCAAGAATTTCGGCGAGGACCTGAGCGACAGGGCCATTGGAGATAATAAATATCTTTACGAGTCTGTTATACCCTTTGAGGATAAAGATATAGGAAACAGCTTCACCATATCTCTGGCCTTCAATCACTCCGGATTAGGAGACTACCGGTTTGCCGACCATTATATGAGGGTTCTTAAGAAGGCCCCTATAAGCTCAGGCACAGGCGGAACCGGAAAAGATGCTAAGACTGGTGGAGTCTTTGACGAGAGCACAGTGACGGTAATCGGCAATGTGACGCCGGCAATAGGCGTCATCCAGGCCTGGGATGAGAAAGACCCGCTTCATGCATTAACCTATACCCTGAGGATTCAGAACTGGAGTTCAGAACAGATTCCATGGGTTGAACTGTCTGTAAGGCCGAATGGAACCGATCAGCCCTGGATGATCGTGGGAGGCAAGAAGAGATTCAATCCCGCCACAGGAAGCGTTAGCTGGACTCTTAAGCCCTTCTGGGAGACGCCTTTCCTGGGCCCGGCCCAGTATAGGTTCTTGATTGACGGGGCTGAGACCCAGACATTTGAGGGACCGGAGATCATGGCCGTGATATCCAATGCTAAAGACAGCCTAAACGGAAAAGTTCATGACTTCTGGGCAACGGTCAATTCCTCTGAGAACCTGACAGTATGCCTGGTGGGTGGAGACAATGCAATTCCCGAACTGATCAAGACCTGGACTACCAAGGGCCAGTGCCAGGATTACCGCTTCAGCCTGGGCGAGCAGACGTTTAAATGGGAAATTCCAGAGGCACAAACGTCGCCATACTACGATTTTGATATTCAGAGAAAGACAGGGGAGCTGGTGCAATGAATGGCAAACTCATTTCCATTCTGATTGTGTTTGCCTTGCTACTTTCGGTGCAAAATGTTGTGGGACCGGCTACACAATCTGCCGGATCATCAGGAGGCAGCGGAGGCGGTGGGGGTGGTGGCGGCAGCAAGTCGGTTGATATCGACAGGTTGCTCAAGGCCGTGGAGGACGCAAAGAAGAATAAGCCGGCCAAGCTCGAAGAACTGAAGACGGTCCTGTGGAAGGACCCTATCACCAGTGATGAATACAAAATGCCCACTGTGCTCATGTATTACAAAGGAAACAATACCACAGTCAGCCGAAACCAGCTTCTGGAGATCATAACAGTTGCCACTAATAACAATCCTCTGGAGATGCGCCGTATGCTGGACCTTTATCTGGAGGTAAAGGAGCCGGGTTCGAATAAGTGGGAGCGCATCAACTCCTGGCCGGAGAAGATCCAGACCAATGAGTACGATGAGAAGACCAACACTACCTTAAGAATCTGGGGCATGCTGCCCTCTTTTGCATACCTTAAGGATGTGGGAGAAGCCAGGGTAAGGGTAAATGTAAGCGACGGTGTCAATAAATGGAGTACATCAGGCTACAACGGATTGAAGCCGCCTTATTACTCGGAGCTGGTCTTCAATGTTACCAACAGCCTGCCGGTCATGAGCGACTTCAATATTACTCCATCAGGCCTTGTGAGATATAATGATCCCATCGAGTACAAGGCTAATATCGAGGATGCTGATGGAGACCTGCTCAATGTGACGCTGCATATCCTTGATGAGAACGGCGTTGAGCTGCAGAATGTTACACTGAATATAAAGCCGGGTCCTGTGAGTTTCAAGGCTAATGAATATGGATTCTTCAAAGAAGCGGATGCAGGCAAGAACTTTACCTACTACTACAGCTATGATGATGGGATTGATTTCGTCAGCCAAGATCCTGCCGATCCGTTAAAAGGACCCGATATCAAAAAAGGCCCCAAACTCTCCGTGGATAAGTTGGGCTTTTCCGCCACCAGCGAGAATTATTATTGGTGGGAGAAGTATGGATTCAACGTTAGGGCAAAGAATCTGAACCCGGAAGAGTACGACGTAACCTTCACTCTGAGCACCAGGACCGGTGACAATGAATGGAATACAGTGGAGACAAAGAAGGTTGGAATTGGACCAGATCCGGTCGAGGTGAACTTCAATGATACCAAGCCATTCCAAGTCACCGATGCCGGGCAGACTTTCTATTACAGAGTAAAGTACTCCGAATATGATCAGAGCGGCAAAGATAGCATGGAGCAGACAGGTGTGCTGATCAATGCCAAGATCGTGCCCTACAGCATTTATAGTCCGGTAATGATCCTGAATTTGGTCCCGATGCTGATCCTGATCATAATGGGCAGCCTTTTCATCGAGAGAAAGCTTAAGAAAGGAATTGAGGCTCATGAAGGCACTCCTGGAAACGCAGCAGGCAAGAAAGGCAAGAAACAGAAAAGCGGCGAAAGCATCGTCGACAACACACTCAAAATGCTGAGGAGGAACTAGGAATGGATCTTGATCTGTCAATGGTAATTGACATCCTATTTCCCGCAGGCACATTGCTTTTGGCTATATTGTTGATCCTGGCAGCAGTCCTACATATCAATAACTTAAATCGGGTTTATAAATTGATGGCAGCATTGCGGCATGAGATGAAGGGATCTAAAAACGAATCCAAAGATTACTCTAAAGGTGGCTATAAAGCGCTTCTTTATCAGGAGATGACAACCCCGCAAGGAATAAACTTCACGGCACTGGCACTGGCTGCGTGGATAATGCTCTTTGTGGCCCTGGCCTATCTTTACCTGTTGGTTCCAACAATACTTCCATTCAGTTACATGGATATATCAGATCTGGCCTCCTCCTCAGGAGGGTTCTTCATCTTTGGCATTCTTGTCGCATGCCTTGTTGCAGGGGTAATCATACTTCTCGATAAACTTCCTCAAGACCATAGAGAATTGAAGCTAACTGAGCTTTACAGCTTTTATTATCTTTCCAAATCTACAAAGAAGGTGATCGGAATGACTATAATCACCCTATGCATCTCTGTGCTGCTCTCTGCCTATATTGGGACCATATATCCAAGCTATTCGCTGCCAGTAGAACTATTGAGTTTGATTCTTGTGCTTGGATCTGCGGGCATCCTTGTCATGCCGATTTTTAAGGAAGCCTGGGAGGCGAGAAGATGAAATTATGCATTGTTGGAATAGGCGGAGCCGGAGGAAAAATAACCAAGGAATTTTTAGGAAATGAGGATCTGGATTCAAAGCTACTCTCACGCATAACAGAAGCGGAATATCTCTCTCCAGGTAAGATAAAGGGAATATGGCTTGAGGCAGATAAAAACGATGCCAAAAATGTTAAACCGCACTTTTTCGGTGACATGATGGAAGGATGCTACCCCTGCTATTACATCCCTCATGACGCAGTGGACGACGGATGTGCCGTTCACGTTGCTGTGCGCGAAAAATACGGCTATGATGTGAAGAGACAGGGCTTTGTCAGAGACGCCCAATACCTGAAGGCTATATTTGAGATCTTTGATACTGATAAAGAGATCCAATCTCTTGTTGACCAGACAATGAAAAACGAATCAATGGGAGGAACCGAAGCTAATAATGGTGCACTATCCGCTTCCAATCCCATCTTCGATAATGCCTGGAATTCTATAAGGGATTTCACAACATTGGGAGAAGGGGAGTGCGATGGGATCCTCTTTGTGGTCTCCTTTGGCGGGGGAACAGGCACCGGATTCATCAATCCGATCATCAACAATATCAGAGAAATGGGCAAGGCAGAATACCCGGTTTTCACATTGGGCATATTGACAGAACCTGGTGACTATGCAGACAAAGCTCAGTTTTCCAAGAGCGCAAGAAGGAATCTGGCTGCAATTAGTGCCATTTACGACCTTTTAACCAATGGCAACGGTGCCAATGGCGTCATTATCGTCGATAATGAGACACTATTGGAAAGATATGGAAATGATTACATTTCTGCCAACAAATTCATTCATGAGATGATGCAACCACTGGTGGCGGCACGAGACTATCCAGAAGAGGTCCCTCCTGCCCAGGCAGTTGCACATCATGCATTAAAAGGCCTCTCCAAGCCACCTATATTTGTTCCACTCTTCGCCTCGCTGCCCAGAAGCTCCAATCCAGAAGAAGGATTGATCAAAAAGGCGCTGAGCGAAGAGGGAAGGCTCTTTGGCTGCACTCCTGATAAAGCTGACTTTGCTTTCGTCTTCTGCAGAGGCTTCATTGATTCAGATAAGATAAGAGCGATTCTTTCAAGAGAAACGGGCATACCGCCGGAAAACATATGGCCAGCCAGGAAGATGGGCGAAGGAAATAACGAGATCCTTATTCTTCTGAGAAATCCCTATGGAGGAGATGCCAACGCCTACAAGAAGGTGGGCACGCTGGAAAATCGATTTTGCATGGTGATCGCCCAGGCTTTGCAGTACATAAAAGAGCATCCAGAAGATCTGTTTTATGAAGGCAAACAAGAAGAAAAGGACAAAAAAGATGATAAGCCAGTTGAACAGGTCAAGCTGACAGCTCTCTCCAAGAAGGCTCTGAAAACGTTCTTCTTTGGGGCGGATGGCTCCAGTCAGACGAGTGGCTTAGTCTTCGAGTTGAATAAGGCTAGAAAGAGAATTAAGGATGGTGAAAAGCCTTTCTTCATCAATCCCTTGCGTATCTTCCAAAAGGAATCCATTGCTTCGGATGATCTAAAGAAATCCCAAGGACCAACAAAGAGTGACGATGAAATTGCCAGCATAGTTGATGCCAAGATAATTGAGAAGCTGACCGAAATGGGATTGATAAAGAGACTATAATGAAAGACAAGCTCTAAATATTTAGCCGATGAAAAGAGCAGACGATATTTCGGGGGTTTAAATCATGCTCAGTAGGTTTCAGAATTTCACAATATTGGTTCTGGCGGCAATGGCTGCCTTCTCAACAACTGTATTCGTAGCATCGGATACTGCCCTTTCCGTTGATTGGAATAGCTACAGTCCTGCGCATGCCGTGGGCTCAGGAGATGACGACTGGTGGATGACATATCCTGATCAGAATGAAAACTCAGGCAAGACAGTAGAACATCCGGACTGGATAGTGAAAGCTCTCAAGGAAAAGCCGGTGCTCATCCTCATTCATAGCAGCAACTGCGTGCCCTGCCTGACCCAGACGCCAAGAATTAAAGCTGCAGCTAATAGCTTTAGCGGCGATCTAGCATACTACGATATACTGGGAGAAGGAGACAGCCTGCAAGAGGCAGTTGATATCCTAGATGTCTATGATCCGTACGGCATGGGAAAGCCGGTCGTCCCAACGACCATCTTCATCACCCTGGCCAAGGGCCCGGACGGGAAGGTGGGTATCGTCTGGCGCAGCGAAGTTGATGCTATGAGCGAAGAGCGGATCGACTCCTATGTAAAGGATGCCATCTACTATTACCAGCAGAATAGTGCCGCTTGGGCCTGACCTGGATCTGAGAGTGATACTGATAATCGCCCAACCTAGCAAAAAAAGGCTGCCATCGGCAGCTCTTATCCTCTTTTTCGCTCTGGCTATTCAGGCCCTCTTTATCAGCCCTGCTTTTGCCGCTGATGCCATCAAGGCCCCGCAGTTTTCTGCCACTGGAGTTGACGGCAAGAACTTCTCGCTCTCTGACTTTTCCGGCGCGCCCCTAATCCTTCATATCACCAACATCGAGATACCGCTCTGTGTGGAATGCGAAGAGTCCCTGAAAGGACAGGTAGAAGAGCTGGCAAGACTCAAGGCTGCGCATCCGGCGGTCCAGATCGCCACATTGAACCTGAGGAAAAATTCCTACTCGCGTGACGGCAAGTCCCTTGCTGAGAAGTGGTGGAAGGTCAATATCACCTGGCCCTGGGCTGAGGATATTGAGCCTTACACTATCGCCAGCAAGTATCTGGACTACTGGAATGTGAGAGGCGGCTCCTCCAACCCCACACTCCTTCTCATAGACAAAGATGGTAATATCGCTGTAGTCTATCACGTCTACCGGGTAGGGGAAGGAGTGCAAGACGGCGTGCAAAGTAGCGAGAAGCTTTACCAGAAGCTGCAAGACGTGAACGGCGGAGCGTGGAAGGGCCTGGAAGGAGAGGTCTTCCGGCAGGATGTCTCCGCCTTTGGTATGTTCTTGCTGGGCATATTAACGTCACTTGCTCCCTGCTCCATAGCTCTTATGATCGCTGTGTTCTCCTATGTTATGACCATAAGACGAAAGGATGAATACCTGAGAAAGAGCGTGTCTACCTCAAGAGAGGGCTTTATGATCGGCATTGCCTTCACCTTTGGCATGGCCGCAGTATTCTTTGTGCTGGGGCTGTTCATCTCTCAGGTGGGCCTGTTCATAAGAGATTCCAGGGTCTTCGACCTGATCGCCGGTATTATCATGATACTTCTAGGCATCAGCAACATGAAGCCATTGGAAGAGATCCTGGAGCCCGTCACATCTCGAATTCGGCGCTATCGTGGAGAAGGAGAGTACTGTGAGACCAGGAAAAGCCTGCTGCAAAGGTCGGTTGAGGCATCCGTTGCTCTATTCAAGCACTCCTCATTCATTGGCGCCTTCACGCTCGGCATATTCTTCGCCCTGGGATGGGCACCCTGTGCTCTATCCATGGTGTTGCCGGTATTGATCTGGCTGGCCTCGCAAAATATCACTCCTCTGGCGGGAGGTGTTATGCTCTTCATCTTCGGAATCGGGCATGGCGTGCCCATCATTCCCATTGCCACATTCTCTCGGGCAGTGGGAGGCAGAATCGGAGAGAAATACGTCTCCATCGGGGCTTGGACCACCAAATTCTTCGGGCTGCTGGTGATTGTGGTGGGCGTGGTTTATGCAGTGAGATATGCCGGGATCTTGCTTTGGTAAAAAGAAGGTAGCCAGAAAGGAGCGGGGCAGAGAAGACGGTGCCTTAATTTGATGCATTTGCATTTTATCAGGAATCCTGGTTAAGGAGAGATAAAATGGAGAAGATGAAGAAGATCTGCCTGTGCCATGTTGCACGAGCATCTTGGAAGCCAACCTCAACAGCAATGAGATCGGCATCGCCCACATCGGATGGATCTCCATAGAAAAGTTCATTCAGCTCTTGGGCAACTCCACCTGTGGTGCCATCAGCATTGACTGGCAGCCCTGCGTATAATTGCAGATCGCTCCATCTCCCTGAGCGCATAAAGGACGAACGACCGAACAACTATCCATTATAATGCTGATATAAAAATTCGTATATATAAAATAATTAAGAAATATGTCGTATAATATTTATAAATAGTTATCGAGTATTTGAACTCATGGCACCGCTTTCTACCATTAAAGATGTTAAAATTTGCTTAACTTTATTAGAACGAAAAATATTCTTTAATGTAGTTATAAACTCATTTTCGTAATCGATCTTTATTGCCTTATTCTCAGATTTATACGAATAAATCTCTTTAAATATTTCGTCGTCCAGGACAATATATACAGGATAGATATTCAAAATGTTATAATTAATCGTAAATAATGAATATCTATAGTTTCGCAAAGAAGGAGCGAGGATATTAAATGCATACGCAGAATTGGGTTGGCCTGTTGGAACTGCCTGGATTTCTCCAAGCAAGATGTTTTTAGTCATTTTTCCAAGTAATGATGCTTGTTCTTTTAATATTTGAACAGGAGATCTAACCTGTTCTGAGCTAGCTATTTCATCAGGCCATAGACTTTCCATAACTTAATCTCCATGTCAATTTTAAATATTAAGCTTAAATGAGATTGGAAGATGATCCGATATATTTCTTTTGGGCAATCCACTTTTGGAAAGAAACTTCTCATCTCCATCTGAATCAAGAATATTCAAGTCCTCATTCTTGAATCTATCCAATAGATCAGGTCGAACTAATACCTGATCGAATATATTCCAAAATAGAACAACATGTTCCGGTCTGGTATAAAAATAAGTTCCTGGTGGGCCTCTTGTTCCATCACCTAGTAGACTCCACATAGGATTATAAAAGAAAGAATAACTACGACCGAGAACTACTCGATGCCTTTTCATCGCGATTTTTCTACTCATTACGGAATGAAGACCTTTTGTTCCCACAATACCATCTTCGAAGGGATTCATGTTAAGATCTCCTACTAAAATTGTTCTTGAATGCCCAATCTCATGCTCTGCTGCTTCAATATAAGCTGCCAAATTTTGACATTCTTGATATTGGCTAGCATTATTCCAATATAGCTTGCTCGGGAAATGGGTAACGGCTAATAGTATATCCTTTTTCGCAGGAAGTTCCAGATGTCTTATTGTTAGTCGATCATTTTCAAAAATAGGTTTTATATATTCTTCGGAGAATTTTGTATATATTTTTATCTTTTCACAGTGGCCAGGTGCAAAGAAATATGTAGGTTCTCCAAATGAGTTCAAACTAGTCAATAAAACGCCAGGTTCAATCAAGCATTCTACTAGCATTAGGACATCAATTTCTTGCCTCTTAGCCAGGTTGGCAACAAAATCCTGATTTGGCTTTCTATTAACATTCCAAAAGAGCATAGATACCATAAAATTTCTCCATTAATCCGCATCCATTGATGGAAATTGCTCCAAGATATTATTCCGATTAATCATCATTTTGAAACCTGTACCGGCATTTTTGTAAAAGGGTTTGATCATTCAACGAAAAAGTCTTTTGGTTGCCTCAACGGAGAATAGGGAGATAACTTTAGCGACACAATTTGCATCAGGTTCTTGAGAATTAAGGTAAAAATCCCTATCAAGATATCAGCCAGAAGATCTCAACATAAAAAGCCCCGTCCGCGATTGCTACCAGACCAACGCTTCGATTGTAGATATAATTGCAGACCTATAAAAAAAATATTTTTAGGTCTACTTCTTCCCCGCCATCTCCAGAACCCTTGCAGCCTGCGCCCCTGCCTCCAGGATATCCAGGTTCTTGGTGATGAGCTTGGGCTTCTTGGCAAAAGTCTCCCGGAAGGCATTGCCATAAGCCTCATGGGGCAGACCCAGCTTTCCCGCCTGCATCAAGGCCCCGAGCATAGCCGTATTGGCCGCCTGCGGGGTGCCGCGCTCCGTGGCGATCCCAGTGGCCGGAACTGATATGGCTCTAACACCCTCCGGTGCCTGGAACTGGCCGACTAAAGAGTCATAGAGAATCACTCCACCTTTCTTGACAGTCGGCGCAAACTTCTCCAGAGACGGACGGTTGAAAGCCACCAGCACATCTGGGTGGTCCACCACAGGCGAGCCGATGGGCCGGCCGGAAATGACCACAGAGCAGTTAGAGGTTCCTCCCCTCTGCTCCGGCCCGTATTCGGGATAGTAGGACACATAGCGTCCGCTGCCAAATCCCGCCTGGGTCAGGGTCAGGCCCATGCTCAGCACACCCTGTCCTCCAAAGCCGGCGATCTTCACGCCCTTGGTCACAAACTCCGGGTCCTCCTGGAATGAAATGCAAATCCCGCTCTCACAGCCAAATGTCTTATCCAGGGATTCTAGAGAGAAGTCACTCTCAGGCCTGGTTATGGCCTGGGCCTCTGCGGATCTGTCCCGGAATCGCTTTAGCGGAAACTCCTTTTCCATCTGCTCATTGACGAAATTGGCAATAGCCTTGGCATCCATCCTCAGGATAGTGGGGCATGGGGAAAGCAGCTCCACAAAGGCATATCCTTTCTTGTCCCTCTGAATCTCCAGAGCCTTCTTGACCGCCCGGCGTGCTTTTCTGATATGCTCGATGTCCGAGAGCGAAGCGCGCTCGATGAACACCGGCGCCTTTAGCGTATCCAGCAGTTCGCAGATGTGAATGGGATAACCCTGCTCGCTGGCAATGCGCCCGCCTGGCGTGGTGGCCGTTACTTCTCCAATCAAGGTAGTAGGTGCCATCTGGCCACCGGTCATGCCGTAGACGCTGTTGTTGACGAAGAATACAGCCAGCTTCTCTCCCCGATTGGCAGCCTGAATGGTCTCGTTCAGTCCAATCGAGGCCAGATCGCCGTCCCCCTGATAGGAGATGACGATGGCATTATCTTCTGACCGCGATATGCCTGTAGCGATAGCCGGAGCGCGACCATGTGCCGCTTGCATGTGACCGCAATCCAAATAGTAGTAGGCAAAAACGGCGCATCCCACCGGGCTGATTACAACGCACCTATCCTGGATGCCAAGGTCTGCCATGGCCTCACCAATGAGCTTATGCAAAATTCCGTGGCCACAGCCAGGACAGTAATGGGTGGCAGTAGGTGCGGCTCCTCCCTTCCTGGGAAACTGTGCATATATGCCGGGATGTCCTCCGATCACCTTCTCAATTGCTGCCATCTCTAAGCCACCTCCCTTATCTTCTCTAAGACTGATTCCATGCCGACCAAATTTCCTCCGTAGCGGCAGACCAGCTCTACCGGCATGCAGCCGGTGGCAAGGCGAATGTCCTCACGCATCTGTCCGTCGCTCATCTCCACGGAGATGAACTTGCAACCGCGCTCTGCGAGAGAGCCCATCTCTTTTTCAGGGAAGGGGAAGAGAGTAATGGGCCGGAAGAGACCGGCCTTGATGCCCTCCTTTCGTGCAGCATCCACTGCGGACCTCGCGATCCTGCTGCTGATGCCGTAGGAGACGAGGACGACGCGGGCATCCTCCAATCGATAGCCCTCCCATGCCACTTCGTTCTCTTTTATGCGTTCATACTTCTCTTGCAGCTTGTAGTTGTGCCTCTCCATCTCATCGAAATTGAGCATAATTGAGGTTATCAGATTGCCTCTAGTCTCGGCTCGACCGGCTACTGCCCAGGTGGTGTCAATGCTGGGCGTGAAGGCCTCTTTGGGAAACTCCAGAGGCTCGACCATATGCCCCAGAACTCCGTCGGCCAAAACCACTACCGGATTTCTATACTTAAAGGCCAGATCGAACCCCTTGCGAGTAAGGTCGCACATCTCCTGCACGCTTGCCGGGGCTAAAACGATGTTGTGATAGCAGCCATGCCCACCACCCTTGCAGGCTTGATTGTAGTCCGATTGCTCCGGCCCGATGTTGCCTAGGCCCGGTCCCGCTCGACAGATATCGACGATAACGCAGGGAAGCTCTGCACCGGCGATATAAGTTATTCCCTCCTGCTTGAGGCTCATGCCCGGGCCGGATGATGCCGCAAGAACGCGATGCCCTGCACCTGCCGCCCCGTAGACCATGTTGATTGCTGCCTCTTCCGATTCAGCTTGCACGAACTTGCGACCCACTTTGGGAAAATTGCGAGATGCTTCATGCAATATCTCGCTGGCGGGTGTAATGGGGTAGCCAAAGAAGCAGTCACAGCCTGCATAAAGTGCACCCACGATCACTGCTTTGTTTCCATCAATTAACTGAGACGCCATTTTCTTAGTTCTCCTCTACTTTCTTCTCTTTCTGGGGCACATGAACCTCAATGGCCAGAGGCTCAGGACAGGTGTAATAACATGCTCCGCAGCCAATGCAGCCGTCACCTGAATAAAGCACATAGTGATAGCCTCGGGAATTCAGCTCTTCACCCATCTTCAATACATCCGCGGGACATGCCTCAATACACCGCTCGCAAGCTTTGCATTCCAGGGTATTGATGACCGGATAGGGCTTGTCTTTATCCCTGATCTCCACCCGCCGGATCTTCCCGCTTATGGTCTTGGGCAGCTCTTCAACGAACTCGATGATTCTCGGGTACTTGTAGGGTGCAGTGACCTTCTTTACATGATCTTGCAGCACCTTTTTCAGCTCATCGGATGAGGTGTATCCTTTGGCCAGGACTATGGTTGCTTTTACCACCTGTCCTCGAATGGCGTCAGGCACACCGGTAATGGCTACCTCCATCACCGATGGGTGAGACATGAGGGCACTTTCCACCTCAAAAGGCCCAACCCGGTATCCGGAGCTCTTGATCATATCATCCGTACGGCCTATGAACCAGAAGAATCCGTCCTCATCCCGCCAGGCGGTGTCTCCCGTATGGTAGTAATCATCATGCCAGGTGCTCTTGGTCTTGTCCGGATCGGAATGATAATCGGTGAAAAGGCCGACAGGCTTTCCCTTGTCCGTCTTGATCACAATCTCGCCTTCTTCACCCACCTCGCATAATTTGTCGTTCTTGCCCACCAATACAATATCAAACCCAGGTGCAGGCTTTCCCATAGAACCTGGTTTGGGATTCATCCAGGGATAATTGGCAATGCAGACCACGGTCTCCGTCTGGCCGAATCCTTCCATAAGCCGCAGACCGGTGGTCTTAAGGAAGCTCTCATAAACAGACGGGTTAAGCGGTTCTCCTGCCGTGACCGCATATTTTAGCCGGGAGAAGTCATATCTGGACATATCACTCTTGATCATGAATCGGAAGATCGTCGGTGGAGCACAAAAGGTCGTCACCCCGTATTTGCCCATCTCGTCCATCATCTTCCCGGCATCGAATCGATCATAATCGTAGACGAAGACCGCCGAGCCGGCCAGCCATTGGCCGTAGATCTTGCCCCAGGCGCATTTAGCCCATCCCGTATCCGCCACGGTGTAATGAAGCCCATCATCCTCCACATTCTGCCAGTACTTGGCAGTAAGAATATGGCCCAGGGGATATGTCTGATCATGTTTGACCATTTTTGGATATCCCGTAGTTCCGGAGGTAAAGTACCCGAGAAGAATATCTTCATTTCTCGTCGCCTGATCTCCGGTCGGGCGGACGAAATCTGCCGATGCCTCCGCCAGCTCCTTATTGAAATTTATCCAGCCATCGCGCGTCTGATCAGCTTTTCCTACCAGGACTTTAACCAGAGAAATATTTCCCAAACTCTTGTGGGCCTCATCGAACTCGCCCGGAACCCCGTTCTCAGCTATGCAGACGATCATCTTCAGATCGCCCTTCTTGATGCGATAAACGAAGTCCTTGGCCTTGAGCATATGCGTAGAAGGAATAGAGATTGCCCCGATCTTGTTCAAGCCCACCATGCATACCCAGAACTCCCAGCGGCTCTTGAGGGTGAGCATGACCGTATCCCCTTTTTTCAGTCCATATCTAGAAAAGAGATTTGCGGCCTTGTCACTCAGGGTCTTGAGATCTTTGAAGGTGATGATCAACTCTTCACCGTGATCATTGCACCAGACCAGGGCCCGTTTATCTGGATATTCTGCGGCATAAGCATCGACTACATCGTAGGCAAAATTGAAGTTCTCGGGAACCAGGATCTTAAGATTTTCTTTAAAATCCTCATATGACTTGTAATCGACCCGAGAGACGAACTTAGGCAATAATGACGTCATTTTTTAGTTCCTCTTTCTCAACTACATGACCACAGCCAGCAGCTTTACCGGCTTGTCGTTTAGAGCTTGCATATAATGATCATAAGACGAATCAAAGAAGATGGAGTCACCAGCATTTAGCACTACATCATTGTCATGAATAGTGATCTTTAAAGACCCTTCGAGCACATATTCAAATTCCTGGCCAGGATGACTGTAGAATGACGGGCCGTCTTTCCTGGGATCGATGGTGACTATAAACGGCTCAGCTTTTTTATGAGCGAACTTTCTGGCCAAGCTTTGGTAGTGATATTGTTCTCTGCGTTCCACTTCAACCGCTTCGCCCTTTCGAGTAATAGTGAAGATGCTCATCTTGGACTCTTCGCCAGTGAGAAGCAGGCCTGTATCGACATTGAGTTTTCGCGCAATGCCGATGAGAATGCTGGCGGGGATATCCAGCTTTCCATCTTCATAGCAGTTGTATGTCCCAACTGGCACATTAAGGTGCTCTGCCATCTCCTCGGACGATACCATATTTAGTTCCCTCAGCTCACGAAGACGTGAACCTATCTCATCAAGGCTCTCCTTCATACTCATTCCTCAGCGCATTGTGACTGCCTCACATGCATATTTTAATCTATCTAATCATGAGCAATTTTCTTGCAGGCAAATCCTGGATTCAAATATCAATGAGAAGATCATTGTAAACAAATCTAACCTCAAAAAGAAAGAAAGTTCGTAGGATATGCACTGGGATTGTCCCTCAATCTTATGAATATTAGGACTCCTAAGCTATCGTTCGCGAATGATACATCTACTTCGAGCAAGTGGAAACAAAAATATCTGCAAAGCGACTATTAGGCATCATGAGGTCCAATCGTCCTCATCAAGCCAGTATTGAGCCTTTTTCTTTGTGCTTATCGGACTTTTTATCGCTGACGGTTCGGCAAAATTGCGCGATGCGGATCGGTAGCCATGATTTCCACGCATCAGATTGTAGGCAATTTCTGGATCAATGCCATGTTTATTTAAATAATCCTCGCGAGATAGATGCTCTCCCATTCCAGAAATGTATATCGCTTCGCCAACAACAGGAGTAATTTTTCCGGCAGGCAAAATCCATTCGAAACCCTGTGGGAGTGCACATTGCAGCCAATCACTATTGCTTTTAAGATCCGCTTCTGATGCTACATTTAAAGCGCCGCAGTTTCTACAAATGAACTTCTTCATACCACTCACCTTCAGTCAGCTAGGTTAGTCTATAACAGTATATATAATTTACTTAACAAATGTTTTAATTACGGCACTATCATTTTTTATATAGGAATAATGAATATTGTATTAGTGAAACAAAATGATGAAGATGGCCCAAATGTTTTGGTTGCTTACCACACATGCGTTATGACTGCAAGCCAACCATTATTAGTAGGAGGCGGAAATACTGCGATGAAAGGTGTTTGAATATGAGATCAATTAGTCTATTACTCGGTTTGGTGGCGCTGGCTTGCCTTCTGTTCCAAGCATGTGCGCTGGGCCAAGGTCAAGTGCAGGAGGATCAGGACAAAGTAGATCTAATGAATAAGCAGATACTTAGTGATAAAAAAACGGTGACAACCAGCTATAAGGGCCAGCCCTGGGCAACTTCATCGCTTAATGATTCCTATAAGAAAACCACATCGGTGGAATCTATATCCCCCGTCCAGGTCTCTTCGGCTTTGGGCCAGTCATCCGATTACATGGTCAAGATGGATTCCTTCCTTAAAGAGGCAAAGAACAATGATTTCTATCTTCTGAGCGTTGCAGATTTCCTGAGCATTTCCGGCCAGGATAAGAACTGGGCCATAGTGGATGTCAGGACGCCGCAGCTATACCTGCTCGGCCATATTCCAGAAGCATTGAACATCCCCTTGGAAAACCTCATATCGCAGATGGGAATGATTCCTGCCGGCCAAAAGGTGGCAGTCTACTGCGCGACTGATACCGACGCAGCCTTTGCCGTTCAGGCGTTGAGAGTCTATGGAGATCGCGAAGCATTCGTCCTTCAGGGCGGAATTGTTGCCTGGCAGGCGGCTGGAATGCCTGTGGTCACTTAGATTGAAATAGAGTATAACTCAATAAATTTTTTATCGATCGTAAAAGTTATAAACTTTAAAAAATATCTATTTATGTATGAAGGACTTTGCGGGGTCGAGCATCACCTACTATGGTCTGGCTCGCGAAAAATTGATAAGTAAATATCCCAAGCTGATAAGCGTTCTCATCATATTAGCGTTGATCTGCGCTACTGGTCTGGCCATATTTCTCATATACGATCTCGTCTCTTTTGCTTCGAATCCGGGTTATAAGGGTGTTGCCTTTGATTTCAAGGGTCTTGAAAGCGGCGTCCCATCTGTGGTGAACGATAAGGAGATGAGTGGAAATATCAGCCCGAACTCTTCCCTTAACACGAGCCGTCAAACCAAGGAGCAAAGCCCTGCCAACCTATCGGTGATGAATGCATCGCTCCTATCCAGTCAGGCTGTAAAAGGAGTCGTTGCCACAGGCAAATCATCGAGCAGCAGCTCTAAAGGTTCCGTCGATAAAAAGAGCGGCAACTCTCCTGCTACAGGACATCATAGTTCTTCATCATCTTCATCTTCCAAGTCGTCTTCTGCAAACTCTGCAAAAAAAAGTAGCGACATGAACAACCTAACAAATGAGACGGCAACAGCACCAATGCTGACAAATCAATCCATGAACAATTCACAAGTCCAAGAATCTCCATTATCAAATGCTAGCAGTATCGCGACTACAGAGGTTCTTGCATCCTTGCCATCAGCTGCCATAGGCAGTTTACCCAATCTCGCAGAAAACACCCCAGCAAGAGAGCCGGTATCAATAATTGAATTCAAGACAGAAACGAAAATTAGTCCAAAATCCAAGCAAGATATTAATCCAGATAACGGTGCTGGTACCGTTGGGACATCTGCCTCAGATAATGCTAAGAACGCGAAAAGCTCAAAAGTTGCGACAAAGAATATTAAATTAAAGACTGCTAAAAAGAAGACTGCTTCTTCAATGAAGAGCAAATCGACTTCTTCAAGCCAGGCCGAAAAGGTAAAGGAAGCCAGAGATAAGATGAAAGCCAATAAAGATCGCATTGAGCAGAACATGAAGAAGAAAGCAGCTCAACTGAGGAGCAAAGCAGCATAAAAGTAGTCTTGAAAAGAGCAAGTCCCGCATCATTATTTGCAGAGATGAACTCTTACAAGGCAAAATCTGCATTTTTTTCGAATTTATTGATTTGAGATTCTCATGATACATCCATCCTCGGTATGCTCTACTTCCAGCTTCATCTTCAGATCGGAGAGGACCTTCTGCCAGTGGCTTTCCACGCAGGTCTTGCAGTGCTCCTTAACGATCAGGCTGGCTCCGATGCGAGAAAAGGATTTGGCGCCTTCCATCAAGCCGCAGCGATGGCGTTTGATCTCCACAACACCATCATTCTGCGTGACCTCCACCACGCTTCCGAAGAGGTTCTTGTCATTGGTTGCCATGGCCATGGCCACATCTTCAGGCTTCTCCAGGCCAAGCTGCTTGAATGTAGCCGCTACCTGGTGAGCACCGATACCCTGAAACTCGCGCAGACCTTTCTTACCGAGCTTGCGAGCCACATAACCGCTGCTGCCATAGAAGCTGCCCATCCACATGGCCACTACACGCTGCTGGATCTGCTCCAGGGGGATATCAGGGACGTCTGTCATGCTGCTTTAACTACGCGAGAGAGCATTATAATACTTTTTGTCCAAGGGCTTTATCGAGAAAGGCTGCAATTCCACCAGGATAGTAGATCTCCAGTGCGTCAATCTCAACCATATTCTTGGGATCAAGAGAAAATGACTCAAGGTATTTTTTGAATTTATCCTTATTCTCTTTTGCCTTATTTGCCCGGATCATGGGGATCTGCAGCTCTCGAATCTGCTCAGGCAATAGACCGACGTTTTTGACTCTGAACAACAAATTGCTCTCCTTGGGCCGGAATTTCTCGATATCTTCTTTCAAATCATTTGCGAAAAATGCGTCTCTTTGGCTCAGGTCTGATAAGCAGAAAATAGTAATAGGAGAACTATGGCGTCGGAACAGGTCCGCGATTGCCTCCTGAGACGGTCTGCCAACAACGAGGACCAATGCGATCCCGTGTTTATCGCATACCGGGTACAGCAGCGGACCTGCCGCAGATTTATTCAGCCAGACCTCGGCGTGCGATGGATAGCAATTGCCTGATTTCGGCAAGAATAAAAGCTCGCCGGGTATCTCCTCAAGGATGGCATCAGCGGGAATGAATCCCAGATTTTTTGCTCTATTCGTCCATTTGGCCAGCTTTTCGCCGTCATTCTCGTGATAGGATCTCGTGATTCTAATCTCACCCACAAATCCTCCGCAGATAGGATAGTCGGAGATTGTTCTTTGCAGCGCATAATAGAAGAGTCCACGCAAAGTGGTCTTAGATCTTCCAGTCTCCCTAACAAAATCATGGTAGACCTTTGCTACCCATTTGGACTTGGTCCGATCCGTCTCAGTAAATGCAAATGCTTCAGTCATAACGGTGCTATTCCTAGTATTACATCACTTCAATCAAGACGCTTCCCTGGGCAGAGGTGCCGGCCCCATCAGTGACCTTAAGAATGATCACATGGCCGCCTTTGCTCAGCCGAGAGGGATTTTGCATGAATTTTCTGCTGGTAGAGAGCTCTCCGTCGATGTTCGAACTCCAGCGATAGCTAATGGGAGCCTGGCCCACACTTACCACGGCATCAAAGCTGACATCCCAATGCAATTAATACGATCAATTTCATAGCGAAGTTAAGAGATTGTGCATGAATATAATACTTTTTAAAAGAGAAACGCTATTTAAAAACAGCAAAGCTATATTCTGTTAAAAATCTCTAACCGCGCCCTTCAAGCTTCGCGGCAAGAGGGGCGCTGGTGATCGCCATTGGATTTGGTCGACAGGACTTAAGATGGGGCTGTCGTAGCTTCCGGTGCTGGAGCAGGCGCTGCTGTTGCCATGGTCGGCTCAGACTTGATCTCAGTCTTGCGCACTTCAACGCGCCTGAGGGGGTAGATAGTCTTGGCCTCTTTGTAGATATCCAAAGAGATCTTGCCGCCCACAGCTTCCTGGATCAATTGGTTTAGATCCAGACTCTTTGACCTCTCTAAGACGACCCTTTTGGAGAGCTCTCTGATGCTCTTGACCTGATTGGCCCGCGCTCTCTTCACTGTGAAGCAACTGGGCTTAACCCGGACATGGTAGCCATCTGTGGTGACTACGTCCACAATGGAATCGATTCGTGAGGTTCTTCTCTTGACCAGGGAGCGCACATAATCCGTAGTCATCTCATGGCCCAGGAACTTGGTGTATGCCGAATCTCCGGCCACGCGATCTACTTTAAACTTGAGTTTGGTGTTCTGTTTGGAGAAGTTGTTGGTGAGGTCTCCTAGAGTGGTTTCAACGATCCTTCCCACAACCCTCTCTGGATCGTTGGCTACCGTTTCACCAAAGGGAACTCTGCCGAATATCTCCGGACTTACAACCTTATACCATTGCTTGGCCTTTCTGCTCTCAGCCTTTCTTTGTGATCTTCTTGCCAATAAACATCCTCCGAGGTAATATCAATCCGAAGTTCGTTCAAGCTCACGGTATTTAAACCGATCGCCCAAAAAGATAAGATGCAAAAAATGAAATGGTCGAAACAGGACTAGTCAGCCGGCCAGACATAGATGTAAACGTAGTTGGACCAATCATTGCAACAGTAGCTTAGTATATGCCAACCGGGATTATTTGCCTTAAACCAGGTCTGATACCATCCGGTGCTCTTGTAGCCGAAGTTCTTGACCTCTGGAGAGCAATAATAACCGGTTCCGCTGCTGCAAGTCATCCACTCAAAGGACCAATAGGTGCCTGGCCGACTCACTTTAGACCAGAGTGGCAGCCATGACCCGCAAAATACGCCCGCCACTGTTGCCAACCTTCCTGGGCAGCTCTGGACATAGTACTCATTGCATTTGCAGATGGATGGCACCGGATAAACGGCTTGGTAGCTCTGCGCGGCGTAGCCGTAAGGCGCGCTCTGGCTTGCGGGAAACGCGCAATTGGGGCAACTTGTCTCATAGGGATCGCTGCTGGAAACCCCGCCTGTAATCACTGTAGAGCTTGTGCAGGTAGCGCAGGTTTTGCGTGAAGAGCTAGCCAACGCAGGATTTGCTATCGCGGGATTTTCGACCAGCCCCATCCCGCTTGATGAAAAGGCAGCATCTGTGATCGGCCGGTATTGGTTAAAATCAGGCAAAACAATCCTTTCAGCAGCCGGATCAGGAGGATTGGGCGCATTCAGGGGCAGAGATGCTTTGCTCACGCTCGCCGCGGCATTTGAGAAACCTGATGGCGCTGATAGGGCGAAGCCTCTGGGATACACATAAATGTAGATGTAGTTGGACCATATGCCGCTGTTGTAGCAGAGGATATGCCAGCCGGAGACATCTCCGCAAAACCAGCCCTTCTTCCAGCCACTTCCCGTCCAGCCCCACCATCGCACTGAGGGAGTGGATTGTCCTGGATACCATTCATAGACAAAAAAGTTGCCGCTTGATTTGATATCCGCCCAAAGAGGAAGATAACCTTGGAAGCTGCACCCACCCACCGTTCTTAAGCCGGAGGCCGTCTGTACATAGAATCTGTTGGCGGAAACCAAAGAACTGGGATAATACCAGATGCTGGAACCTGGTAATGTCGCCTGAACATAAGACGATGTTGAAGCCGGAACAGAAGACTGACCGGGCGCGGTTATTATCCGGGCCGCGTCGACCGGCTGCGAGGCTGACACGAAATCCAATCTCTCGTCGGGAGCGAAGCTCTCCATTTGCGGCTGGGAGAGTCCCAGCTGCTCGGCCGTCATTTGCTCTTGCATTGGCCCGCTGATCTGAGGTGCCGGATAAGCGGATTGTCGACTCTGGGAATTGTCCTGGCCCTGCGCGGGATAACCGTCATAAGACGAACTGTCATAAGATGAACTGCCGTAAGGCAACAACGATGGCTGGTTAATTGATGCCTGACCTGATTGTTCGGGCAGGTAAGAATTTGTGTCCAATCCGGCCAAAGAGCTCTGCTCCTGCGAAATAGTCGCTGACGTATCTGAGACACCCACATCGCCTACTGCACCAAAGGCAGTGTTAATCATCAACAAAAACATGACTGACAAATTAATATTAAACTTCATACACCCCACCATAGCCCCATAAGTATTGCTTTCTCCATTCTTTTTAGAGTGCTCAATCTATTTAATACTTGGCTTGAAGTTCCGAGAGCAGGAAGACGATTAGCTTATATTAATATTAACAAAAAATGTGATAGTACTGGCAATCTATTGACTGCGGCCTCGCGACCAGTTAATTCTCACCATCTCTGCCAGACGAGGATTGGTGAACTGATTGTAGATATCCAGATCGGTAGTATAACCAACAAACGGATCTATAGTGCCCTTCTCCAGGTTCATTATCCAAATATTAAGACCTTTATCCTCTGCAGCTTGCCCATTTTCTTGGAAGAATTGCACAAACGGATCCAAAGTCTCGCTGCTTGGCACCAGGATGATATGGTCAATTCCCGCCTCGGGGCTGTATTTATTGATATCCAGAGACTTTACGCTGGTGACTACAAACGCCTTTGCCGTGCGTTTTGCGGCCAAGAATGTCAAATCTTGCGGGCCCCCCGCGGAAAGGGTGTACCCGGCTTCATTCATGAAAGCTGTAAGTCCGTCCACCAGGCACTGTTGCAGGATGATCTTCAGCTCGGGAAGCGAGGCAAGAAGCAGGTCTGCTGCTTTTTTGAAATCCTGTTTGCTGTATTTCTTGGTATGAGAAAAATGGAAGATGCGGCCATCAATTTGGGTGTAGGTATCAATTTTGGGCAGGTCGGGAAATATTGGCTCTTTGCCCATGATGCTTGCAAAGATGCCGGGGGCAATTCTTCCACCCAATGTCTCGACCAGCTCCCTTCGCTCCTGGTCGCTCAACTTTGCAGACCTAACAATATCGTAGGTGCGAAGAAGAAGCTCACACCTGGCAATGATCTCCCTCTCGTGGAGCAGCACTCTGAGAGGACCGGCAATGCTATCAATTTCTGTCATTGTCATTCCCTTATTCATCAATCCCTTTGACGCGAGCTAACTCCGCTCGCAGCTCACCCATCTTTGCCGTTCTTTCTGCAAAGGCATTATGCTGGTGAATGCTCTCCTCATTAATCTGCTTTAAGGTCACTGCGGCGTCGTCAGGAAGATCGGAAAATGCATCGACCAATTTCTGGGCCATGGTTCGTACGCAATCCTCCACAAACTTCGGGTTGCTGTGTGCCCTCTTCACCACCACCGCCTCGTCCGGACGCTTGAGCAGCCCAAAGACTCTAGAACTCATGGACTCTTCAATGATTTTGATGATCCGATCGATGGAAACGCAGCGCCGGTCATGAACTTCAACTGATATGCTCCCCCGTCCCCGCTGATTGTGCGTGGCCACGGGCAACCGCTGTGCGAGCTCTGCTGCCGCCTGCGCAGAAAGACCTGCACTGGCCAGCTCCTGGCGAACCTGCTCTTTCATGATCTCCTGAGCGCAGGGACAGGCAGTCATGCCCAGAACTTCAGCTCCTACCGTCTTTCGCACGTATCCAGTGGGCCCGGCCCTGGCTACCGCCTCGGCAAAGATGTCCACTACTTCCTGGCAGTTGACCTTTGTCACCGGTGTCTGTCTGCGCACAATGTACTCGCTTTTCATCTTTACTTCCGCCCGGGAAGCGTACTCATGCCGGGACAAAAGTCTCGTGGCAATCTCTCCACAAAGCTCCTCGATCTCGTAGACTGGGCAGTTTATGGCCTCTTCTAAAACTTCGTCGATCACCTCAAAGTTACGGGAGAGATTGGCACCTTTGCGGTCAGACGGAAGGTCGACAAAGACCTCAAAATTGGAGATGAGAACTACGGGCCTCTCATCGTTCCCACGTTCAACTTTCACCAGCTTTTTAACGCCGGTCACACCCACTCTGGTTAAATTGAAGGGATAATCAGGTTCGCAAGCTTGAATATCTGGTAGGCTGTCCACTAAATTCACCTTGGGCTCGATTACTCATCCTCATCTTCGAGCGACTCGTCCTCTATTTCATCTATGCGAGAGATGAGTCGATCTACTTCCAGCATCATCTCCTCCAGGGTATCGTTGATCTGCTGGTGGCGCTCATCCGAGAGTCGGAAAGACCTTTCCATTTCCGCCAATAACTTCTCATCGCTCATATCGAGCATCCTGCATATCATTTTCTCGACATCATTGGAGGCGGGCATGAAAGTTCATCTGGGCGCGGTGATATTTGAGACTTTGCTCAGCGGTCAGATATATCTATGCGAAGGTCTACCTTAAACGAAAGGAGTTCTACAGATGATCAAGCGTTGCCCTCAACACGGTTTTTTCAGGGAAGAGCATTGCGAGTGCGGCTCTGCCGGTCAGCTTCTTTTGGATGAGACCAAGACGGAGCAGCTGGGTCGGCTGGTCGCCGGGGGCCTGCGGCATTTTCCTGGTGACCTGGGCCTGGCTATGGACTCCCGCGGTTGGGTTGATCTCGACAAGCTTGGCCAGGTGGTGACGAGCAGGCATCGCTGGGCCAGCAAAGAATTGGTGATTGCGCTGGTAAAGTCTGATTCCAAGCAGAGATACGAGATTGTAGATAATAAAGTCAGAGCCAGATATGGCCATTCTGTTGATGTGGAGCTTGATCATCCGGAAAATAAGCTGCCTAAACTCTATTACGGAGCAAGCGAAGAGGAAGCGGACAGGATCCTGGAGATAGGCATCAAGTCTGCATCGCAAAGGTACGTCCATCTGTCTACCACTCCAGAGAAAGCCTGGCACGTAGCGACATTTCGTACCGGCAACCCCAGAGTGATTCAGGCTGATGCTGCCGCAGCGCAAGAGGCCGGTGTAAAGATGATGACTGTGAACGATGATATCGTCATCTCGGAGACTATTCCGTCCCAGTTCCTTTCCATCCTTGCCGCGAAGGACATTGTCAAACAAGCAAAGCCATAATAAGAAAAATTAACGACCGAAACGTCTCTCCCTTCTCTGGCAATCCCGGATGGCCCGCAGAAAATCGATCTTTCTCAGATCCTTCCAGTTGACATCGGTGAAATAGAGCTCTGAATAAGCCGCCTGCCAGATCAGGAAGTCGCTCAGCCTTTTTCCACCCGCCCTGATCACCAGATCTGGCTTCTGGGAAAATCGAAGATGCGATTCTATAGTCTTTTCGTCGATCTGCTCTGGTTGCATATGCCCCATTTCCACCTCTTTGAGAATGCCTCGGAATGCTTCGGCCACCTCGCGCTTGCCTCCAAAGCCCAGTGATATTACTACCTTGAGCGGGCCACCGGTGCCAGTTTGCTCCTCGCCCTCTGCGGTATGCAAGCTGATTTGGGCGGGCGCAGCCGCAAGCTCTAAGGTAATCTTGCGCAGGAGCAGGGGCGCATCATCGTTCACATAGAGCACCAGAGAGGTAAGACCAATGGATCGGCTCCATTCCAGCAACTGGCCAAGGTGTAGCAGACCTTCGTCCAATAGATCGCCGCTGCAAAGAACTACGGCCACACAGCTGGGCAGATTGCTCTTTGCGATCTTGGATTGTAGGAGATGTTCGTAGAGACGGTAAATCATAGTTGGTCTTAATGCACTTCACCCATAGGCAAAGTATTTTTGCAATGAAAATTGTCATATGGCCCTATGGAGCGGGAAGATATCGCCCGGATAGCTATCGGATTAATGGTCCTGTTGCTGCCTTATGCCGGAGCTTTCACAGTCATAGCTCTCGCTGCCGTATTCTTCCTGGACCGTGGCTCTCGCCTGCTCTGTGCATCCCTGGCCATGCTGCTCATCATGAGGCCGGCGCTTATCCTTACTGACACCAACCTGCCGCAATACGTCATAGCCATCTCTTTTGTGGCCTCAACGTTTGCCCCTCTTGCTTTTCGCAAGTTCGATTCTCTGGCGGGCAGCATCATGTATCTGCTCATCAATGTGGGTCTCGGCTATCCCGTCGCGAGCCTGATCTCAGCAGGCAGCCTCTCATCTGAGAGGATATTGTTCCTGGTTATCTTGGGAGGGCTGTCCGGCGCTTTGCTGCATCACGTCTCCAAAGAGCGGGACTTCACCGTGCCCTTCGGCACCGCCATGGTGATGTGGCTCTTCTCTTTCGATTATCCGCTGCCAGAGCTGCAGCGCATTCTGCTCATCTGCATCTTTGCTCTGGTACTGGGCATTGGCGCCTACTGGGCCAAAGCCGCAGACTCGGATGCCGTGCTCAGCGAGACCATAGTCTGCCTACTGGTGATTCTCTTTGCGGGCATCACCTGGTTTATCCTGCTCTTAGCCTTCTATTTGCTGGGTGGAGGTTTTACTCGCTATGGTTATTCCCATAAACATAAGCTCGGTATAGCTCAGTCTCATGGAGGCCGGCGCGGCTACAAGAACGTCTACAGCAACAGCCTGGTGCCGCTTGTTCTGGCCATCTGCTATGGAGTTTACGGCAATGATGTCTTCATCTTCGCATTCATTGCCTCGGTGGCTACCGCCAATGGGGATACTCTGGCCAGCGAGATTGGAGAGACCAGTAGATCCAAACCCCGCATGATTACCACTCTCAAGGAGACTGAGCCGGGTGTGGATGGAGGTGTAACGCCCCTGGGCGAAGCCGCCTCTCTGGCCGGAGCCATTATCATCGGTCTATTGGCCACCGGCATGGGAATGGCGGGCGTCTCTGGCATCGCCATCGCTGCTATCGGCGGATTTTTGGGCACGAACTTCGACAGCCTTCTCGGGGCAACGCTGCAAAGCCGGGGCATCTTGAGCAACAATGGCGTGAACCTCGTTGCGACGGCCTTCGGCGCTCTCGTGGGTGGCGCCCTGTGGTATATTCTGCAAATTATTTAGGTACTATTATGAAGATATTCGGCATATTTGGGGACCCAATAGAGCACAGCCTGTCTCCCGCCATGCAAAATGCTGCCTTGCGGGCGCTGGGCGAAGATGCCTGCTACCATCCTTTTTGCGTCGCCCAGGAGGATCTGGAAGATGCCCTTTTGGGGGCTGCAGCCATGGGATTTTGCGGGCTGAATCTGACCATTCCACTCAAAGAAAAGGCGCTGGAATTTGATTTCTTGCAGCCTGATCCTCTGGCCCAGGCCATCGGGGCAGTGAACACGGTAGCTTTCAGATCGCAGGGCCTCGCGGGCTACAACACAGACGGCTGGGGCGCGCTTCTGGCACTGCGGGATGCGGGAGTGGAAATCAAGGGCAAGAGCGTGCTGATAATCGGCGCAGGAGGCGGCGCGCGGGCCATTGCCTACACCTTGCAGCAGGAGGGAGCGGAGATCTCCATCGCCAACCGCAGCCTAAAGAGGGCAGAGGATCTGGCGGCCTGCGTTGGTGCCGGGGGCTTTTCTCTGCACGAACTGGAGAAGCTTGTCCCTTCTGCAAATATCATAATAAACTGCACATCGGTGGGCATGCGAGCAGGCGACCCGAGACTGCTGGACGGTGGCCTTTTGCATAGCCGTCAGGCAGTCTTTGATATCGTCTACAACCGGGAGACAGAGCTTCTTCAGGATGCCCGCGCCGCCGGAGCGGTGGCAGTGGACGGAGTGATGATGCTGGTCTATCAGGGAGCCAAAGCTCTGGAGATCTGGACCGGCAAAAAAGCTCCCGTGGATGTGATGGAGAGGGCGGTTCGAGAGGCTCTGGCGGCGAGGTAGGGGCTAGAAAAGGGGCGCGTTGCACATGGCTGGTATCAAGTCTGAGCAATAGAGCGGAAGCGTCCTGCAAGATCTGCGGCATCTCGCCCTTGCGCCTCTCAGGATTGCGGATGGCATTAACCAATCACTAATTATCCATAACGATAGTCTTGGCTAAATCTAAAGCTAAAAATTGCAATCCATGGGCACAATCTCATTAATAAGTGATGTAGGCAGGGCACATTGTATCACAAGTTATTAATATTATGATAACCATGTACCCTGTGAGACCCTACAATGACAGAGATGCAATTAAGCTTGATAAATTTTCCGTATCGTGAAATGCTTTCAACGATCTTTGAGGGCTACTCAAATGATTTTGAATTCACTGCAAACGGCATTTTTCGAAAAATAGTGCCACCATCATGTCCTGAATGCGGTAATCCCATGAATCATAATGGTTTTAATACCTACCAAAAGGGGCATCTTGGTGAAGCAAAATTCTGATAGATAATTATATAATAACCTTTCATGCCCATCAGAGAATGGATGAGAGAGGAATTTCCACTGTATTAGATGGATGTATAATTGAAGACTATCCAGACAACAAGCCATGCCCCTCTGCCCTCATCACTGGCATTGCTAACTGGCGATGCTGTCATGCAGTGGTTGCGCTGTGCGAAAACCACTTGCGAATAGTCACTGTCTACTGGCCGGAGGATGAAAAATGGATAGACCACAAGACGCGAAGAAAGAATTGATCCCTGATACATGCAGATGCGGTCGAGGCAAATTGCATCGTGGCTTCAAAGAATATGTCACAAAAGTCAATGGGGGGGTGTATTGGTGATTAAGAATGTCCCGGCTTTGATGTGTGACATTTGTGACGAGGCTTATCTCACACCGGAGGCGTCCAGAGAGATTGATAAGATTGCGAAGGATTTTCGTGAAGGAAAGCTTCTGGCAAAGCCCATTGCAGCCGGTGAGGTGGATCTTAAGATGAAGGAAGTGGCATGGGTTGAATTGACATGCAAATGACCACCCCGTCATCTACTCCATCGCCGTCCTCTCCCCCATCACCCCCGCTCTTTAGGCGCTGCCCGCTATCCCCCGCGGCTCGCTCGTAATCGTCTGGGGCCGGGCGCCCGCACCGCGGCGCCGCATCCGGCTAGCACGGCTCGCCCGCCGCAGCCCAGGGCAGCCGACCCGCGCCTGGGTGAGGTGATCGGGGCAAAGCACAGCCCGGAGTGGCAGGTGGGCCCTGGTGGTGGATGTAACATTTCCTGCAGAAAGATAGTGCAAGCTGCTATGTAAACTGTCAATGGCCCTGGCTGGTCGCTGCCTGGTGCGAGGGTCCCGGCAGAACGCGGTAGGCCGGCAGGCTGACTCGCGGCTGTCCGGAAAAAAGCATGAAAGTCGGTTTTTGTCAAACATGCTCTGATCGTCGAAGGCCGTAGTCCTTAGCGGTAGGCGAGATCCTTTCATTTCTCCAAGGCCGAAAAATTGAATACCGATCGAGTGCCAAATATTGTTGTGAAATTTAGCCTCGTTCTCTTTGCAGTTCTGCTGGCCCTGCTCTATCTTGCTCTTCCAGCTTACGCCCACGTGCCCCTCATGGCCGGAGAAAATGAGAACATCTCCACAGCCATGCACATATCCGATTCGGGCAAGTCCTGGGCGGTTTATGGAACTCTGGAGAAGGATCTGGTGCATTACTACAGTTTTGATCTGCAGGAGGGCGAGCGAATTTATCTCTCTCTTTTCAAGTCCGCGGATGCCAAAGAAAATGATTTTCTTCCCGCCCTGCTCCTCCTGGGTCCGGGACTGAATGCCAGCGCTCTGTCGCCTGGTCAGCTTGCCTTGCCTATGCAAGCATCCGGCTTGAAAATTCTGGCGGCAGAAAACAAGAGCGCAGTCAATGCCGTCTATGAGCCCTTCGGGCCCAGCAGTTTTAAAGAAATCTCGGAGATAAACCTGACTGCTCCCCAATCGGCCCGCTACTATGCGGCGGTTTATAGCAGCTCTTATAATAATATTGATAATACCAATAACATGAGCGCAAAATCCGGTCATTACGGATTAGCCGTCGGCTATAGGGAGGAGTTCGGCTTCCTGGAGAGGGTTTCTACGCCTTTGCAGCTCATCTCCGTTTACCTCTGGGAGGGCCAGAGCCTGGGTGTCATTCTCATCCCCTATCTGGTGGCAGAGATCCTGGCGCTACTGCTATTTTGGCGAGGCTCCCGACGCACCTCATTCTGCCTGGCCGGATCTCTGGCAGGATTTCTCTTCCTGGCCAGCAGCGCTTCAGTTATCACCCAGATGGTCTTCAATCTCACTCGCGCTCCCTTTGGCCCGGAGGTTTATATCACCCTGGCCATCGCTGTTCTGCATGCTTTCCTGGGAGTGGTGACAATTCGTCTGGCCAGGGGTGAAGCAGGATTGCTGCAAAGGATCCTTCTGGCTGTCCTGGGAACTATTGCCCTGCTGGTCGGCTCTGGTCTGATCATGGGTCCCATTCTGGCTTTAGCTGCAAGCGTGCTGCCTTCCAGGAGCGGGAGCATCTTTGGCAGGACTTCGGCGTAATGAATGATTAAGGAACATCTCCAATTCTCATCTCTTTTAGTCGCTAAGAAAGTCCTCTAGAGTCGCATTCTTCCTGTTTTGCACCAGCCGCAGTCCCGCAGCCTCTTGATCTCTTCTGGGCATGTGCCTGTGAAATGCTGCCAGGTTCTTTCTCTCAGGACAGTACTGGCTGTCGTAGTAGACCTGCCAGAGGTCCTCCGCGTTGGAGTGATCCTTGCCGGCTGAATCATCGATTAATCCATCCTGGTCGCAATGCAGCGCAGCTTTCAGCGTCTCCAGAGTTGCGGCAATACCGCTCCCATGATCCCGCCAGCTCCTGCCCTCCCGGCAGAGGGAGATCCAGCTCTCCCTGCCGTTTCCCAATACTATTATCATCCCGGCATTTCTGCGGGCAAAATGGGCGCAGATGTGCTCTCCAATTTTGTGCCTGGGCTTGAAAAAGCCGTAAAGAATCGAATCGCCAAGGGAAGAGAGTCTCACAAATGCCTTCATGCGGTGCGCTTCTCCCAAAACGGCGTTAACCATCTTCTTTATGCGAACCACTTCCAGTTCGGTCGAGATCTCCACATCCTCGGGCTGTAGCTCCTTTGCCCTGGCAAGAATCCTCTCATTGCACTTTGCGTGCATAGAGAGGTAGTAGAGGAAGTTATGCGGGACCCTCAAGCCTGCCACATCTCCAATGTGGTGTCTCTCCAGCCGTTGATCTTTAGAAAGGGCGCAGCTCTCTTAATTCGTATTCCCATGGCCGCCAGCTCAGCTTTGGCCACGATCGGCCTTCTCTTCCTAAGGGCTACGATCCTCTGCGCGCTCCGGGGCCCAATGCCCGGCACTCTCAAGAGTTCCTGCAATGTGGCCGTATTCGGGTCCAGAGGTCTGTCCATGGCCTCTCTGGCAATGGCCATCTTGGGATCGGCATTGCAAAGAAAGCCATTCTCATCAAAGGCATGGGAGATCTCGTCTGCCTGGAAGTGGTAAATTCGATAGAGCCAGTCCATCTGGTAGAGGCGGTGCTCTCTCCAGAGCGGCTGGGCGGTTTTCCTTTCAAATGGTGTTCCACTCTGGGGAGAAAAAGCACTGTAGTAGGCCCTCTTCACCCCAATTTCCCGATACTCGTAGAGAACTCTCTGGAAGATCTCCTCATCGCTCTCCCCGCAGGCTCCAACAATAAGCTGAGTGGTCTGGCCGGCGGGCAGAATGGATTTACGGTTTCTGCTGCTACCAGAAAGAATATCGCGGATGTATCTCTGTCTTTGCAGGATATCGTTCTCATAATTCTTGGTGGCACAGATCTCATTCATATGCGAAGCAGATGCCGCCTCGAGATTGATGCTGACCCTATCCGCCAGCTTTGCCGCTTCCTGGATATGATCCCGAGATGATCCGGGCAGCACCTTGAGGTGAATGTATCCGCTAAAGGCAAATTTTTGGCGCAGCAGCCTCACCGTCTCCAACATCTTTTCTGTGGTGTGCTCCTCATCCCGGCCTGCTCCTGAGGAGAGAAAGAGCCCTTCGATATAGTTCGAGCGGTAGAGGGAAATGGTGATCCTGGCCAGCTCTTTTGGAGTATAGGAAAAGGCTCTGGATTTGTTGCTACAGACGGCAGCATTGCTACAGTAGCTGCATTGATGGGAGCAGTGGTTGGTGAAAAGCGTCTTGAAGAGGCTGACGCATCTGCCATCCTGGGTGAAGGCATGGCATATTCCTGGAAGAGGCGTCTCGCGTGGCGAGTAGGTGGATGCACAGACATCATGGCGCGTGCCCTCTCCCAAACAGCGAAGCTTCTCAACGTCTACCTCATCGATGCCCGCCTGCAAAGCACCTTGAGCCGGCCCGGATGAGTCGAATCTGCACTCTTCCGCCAGATGGGCAATCTTCTCCAGGGTGACCATTGCAATAATGTGCGAATTTATGTATTATAACCAATACGTAGGCGGGGCGAAAGTAATCATCTCGAAATCTTTTTCAGGTTGCAGGTGCATAAGTATGGCAGGCAGAGCTGAGAATCGCATGGACCGCAAATCGATGATGGCAAGAATTGGGCAGATTGTTAGCAGCTATCCAGAGGTGCAGACGGCTTATGTCTTTGGCTCTTTTCTGGAAAGAGATGATTTCCGGGACATAGATATTGCCCTGCTTTTATCTGGAAGTCTTTCCTCATATCGAGCCCTCAAACTGGCTCTGCGTGTCGGCAGCGATCTTGATTTAGGGATCCGGCCTGGCCGCGATTTCGATGTGAGAATTTTAAATAATGCACATCCAGAGTTTCAGTTTGAAGTGGTTAAAAATGGCAGAACTGTTTTCACCCGAAACAGACAGGAACAGCATGATTTTGAGGCAGAAGTGATCTCTACTTACCTGGACCTCAAAGAGATGTACGATTCATACGACCGCAAATACCTGGCGAGGGCGTAAAATGAGATCTTTGGCTCATATGAGAGAGATGGACGAAGCTTTGGACGATTGGGGTAGGTATATGAGTATTCCTCTTGAAAAATTGCTCCCGTATGAAGTAAAGCGGATTTTATACTCTCATTCTAGCGGAGGAGAATGAATGTCTGATGAAATCTTCAAGATGCCCCGCATGGAAAAGGTGGAGTATGACGGCTTGGTGGAAGAGCAATATGTCTGCCGCATTGCTTTCAAGGGCGAGACACATCCTTACATTGCTCCATTTATCTATGTCTTTGATGGCAGGTTCATGTACTTCCTTTCCACCAACTACGGTAAAAAGGTGAAGCACTTTCGGGACAATCCATTCGTTACCGTGGAGATAGAG
>JAQTYS010000106.1 GCA_028688175.1 Methanothrix sp.
TTCGATTCAGCAAAGATCAATCCATAGTAAACGTCGCGGGCGTGAAATTTGGGGGCCAGTGCGGCCAGTTGCCTTCGGTTCTATGCGGCACCATCTTCTATCAAGGGCACAAGATTGTAGCAGATGAAGAGAGAGGCGTCTTTGACCGCGCGACAGCGGAGAAGCTGATATCCCGTCAGGCTGAGCTGTCCGAGGAGACGGGGTGCCCTTCGGTTTTGCACCTCTTCGCCCGCAGCATCGAAGCATTTGAAAGGTATCTTGATTTTGCCGATGGGGTCTGGAGCGGCCCATTCATCATAGATTCCGCAGATGCATCAACACGCTCTGCTGCCGCGCTGCTGGTTTCTGAACTGGGTTATGCCGACCGGGCCATCTACAACAGCATCAGCCTGGCTACGGAGGAGAAAGAGATGCAGGCGCTGCTGGAAAGCGAGATCGACTCTTCAATCATCCTGGCATACAACCCTTCCCAGCCGGGCGTGGAGGGCTCAATGGCCATTCTGGAGACGGGCGGAAATGTGCGCGAGAAGGGCCTTCTGGCCGCAGCTCAGGAGAATGGAATTCACAATCTTCTCATCGATCCGGCTGTGCTGCCCCTGGGCAGCGGCGCCGGGTCGGCTCTGCGCTTTTGCGTGGCTGCCAAGGCGCGTCTGGGCTTGCCGGTGGGCTCGGGCATTCACAACGCCGTATCCTCCTGGCCCTGGCTGTCCAAAAAAGAGACGACGATCAAGAAGGGCTGCGATGCGGCGGCAGGAGCCATGCAGCTCCTGGCGGGAGCGGACTTCTTGCTGTACGGCCCAATCGAGAGCGCTGATATTATCTTTCCGGCTGCGGCGTTGGCCGATATCCTCATTGCCGAGGCGGTGCGCGACCTGGATATCGCTCCAGGAGAGGGGCATCCTTTGTACAGATTGGTTTAGGGCTGCGACGATGTTGTGTGTAGGTTTAATAAATACATGTTATCAAGCAATTCGATTTCCTATTGGTGCTTTCGGGCAACGTGGGTCTGGCCAATGTGGACGGTGAATTCCATAAGACTTAATGCATTCGCGAAAACATCTGCCGAGTCCTTCATGACAGGTACGAAAATCTAGACAATCCCTGCAAGCTCCATCTGGAACCAAGGCTTGACTTGGATGTGCGAGTTCCATCGCCTTTGGAGATGCCCAAATTTCCATTAGACTTTGTTTATTCAGATCTCCTATTATAAAGCTATCATGAAAATACAATTCTTCACAAATGGTCACTCTGCCATCGGGGAGCACGACAAATCCACGTCTGCTTGCTGTACAAAAGGATCTTTTAGAAAATCTAGTGGTCCTTTCAGCTTCATCTCCTTTGTATGGATCGCTGACCAAGCCGCTAAAAAATATTTTAGCGGGAAATATATTTTTTATTTTGTCAAAATCATTCTTGAATATATGAATCATTTCTGATGGACAAAACATATTCTCATGATGATGGTAAATAGATCGCCCATAGCATGTAAAGTTTGATTTAATTATGTAAGGCTGTTTTGTAAGATATTTGGCCAGGTTTATTGCATCTCGGATATTATATGGTGTCAGAACTGTATTTGTACGAACCTTGATACCAATTTCGCCCAAATAGTTTAATGTTTGCAGGATCCTATTACCATAACCAGGACTCACTGCTACTAAATCGTCGATAATGTTAGAATCCAAGGCATCAATGCTAATCTGTATAGTAGATAACCCCATTTCAGATAAGCGTTCAATTTGATCTTTAGAAAGAGGATATTTGGTCGGTATATTCGGGTACATCCCCCTTGATAATGTATATTCAATCAACTCAAAAGCATCGGATCTGCAGAATATATCTCCTCCAGAGAAGTTAACCGTTTCAATGCCGCAATTTTTTGCTTGCCTTAATAAATCTTTAAATAATGGTACATCAAATTCTTTTCCACGAAATCCATTTCGATCTGCGTAGCAATATCGGCAATTAGTGTAACAACGCATCGTAGGCAACACAATCATGCTGCACGGAATATTGCATCTAGGATCATCAGGTATTAATTGATTTTTATCTGGGATGAATGCTTTTGGGTCATATAAGCGCATTGATTTAATATCAATGTCAGAAACATCGATAATGAATGTCCCAATTGTATGCTCATTATTTACAGGCAGCGATAGCAGGGCATCTACTTCATGAGATGCTGTTTGTGTATCTAGGTCGAATAAGTAAGCAACTATTTCAACTACGTCGGTTAGATCCCTTTTACCGTTAAATAGCGATAAGGTTATTGCTTGTGCTGGATTAAGAAATCTAAAACAGTTTCCATATATAGAATTTGTTGGATTTACAGAGAAAAGAATAGCTCTGTTGCCATCAGGTCTTATTTTAATATGAGGACTTACGATTAAGCCCATCGGCTACATTACCTCGTAATAGTGATACAATTATAATCGATTTTGATTTGCAGTACGTGCATTTTTTTGGTTACTTAAATGTCCAAGGAATGTTCCTCTACTGTTCAGTTCTAATCCCCGTTTTCTCTACTAGCAGAGCATTGTCCATATTGGCGACCATCTTCACAAGAAGTCTGGCAACCATTAACACAGTAAGTAATGCAAATGCCTTTTGATTCCATAATGAACTCGGTACCTGTATGTTGAATAGCTATTTTAAGCTCATCCAACTCCTTTTTGAGGTCTTCTAGCTCCATGGAACTACACCATCTTTCTAACCTTATATGATGATACATAATATGCTATATAAGCATCTCTATTTTCCATTTTTTTGCTCCGGTAGTTTAGGCATGAAGAATCATTATATTCATGTCGAATCTGTAATTATAGACGTTCATTAGGAGGCGCTCTTCCTGGAGTTCCGCTCTGGTCTGGGTAAGGCCTGAACGGGTTTTTAAATCTTGATCATAAGTGCCAATGTTCTGATGCTATCTCATGGTGCAGGAGTCTCATCCCTGCACAGGAACATAATTTAAGATCGGCATGCATTGAGGGTAGCTAGATAGAATCACCAAATTCTTACTGGTTAGACTCGCCAGGCTCACATACTCGCAAAAACTCATGTAGTTACTGGGGCTCAATTTCATCTCGTATATATCTACTTTTTAATCTATTTAGGTCTTCAAGAATATCTTTTTTATGAGCATTATTACACTTGTTCAAACGACGGACAAAAATGCAACATAATATAGTGCATACGAGAGCTGCAATACCAACTGTAATAAATGGCCAATAAATTTGAGTACCTGGTGGCAATGTAAATGCTGTGGCAAAGGCCGTGATCATTATAGCAACAAATCCACCAAATGCAATGTTGAATATGATACCAATATCCTCAATGGAACCTATTCTTGATTCCAGGTGAGACCAATCGGATTCGGGAACAGGAACCACTCTCTCTTTTATCGGAGATGGTACTTCGTATGTGACTGTTATAGGTTCGATCCGAATATCTGGGGTAGTATTAGGAACGTCCATTATCGTCGCCTCTAATCTCCTTTCGAGCTGGTCTCATTTGTACCTTTAGCTATATTTTTTAATATATAACTGACAAAATCTTCGCCCTTAATCTGGATTTTTTTAGTCACAAGTATTTTTGAGATAGTGACTTCGATAGATTTCAATTTCATCTTGACTTGTGGATTTGATGTATTAATGAATGTCGATTTGTCGAATGTATAGACTACTTTTGTAGGCGGTAATTCATCGAGTCCTTCTGGGACTAATGAATTGAATAGTACCAACGCAGTTGTAATTTCCTTATCATTTTCATCATAAAATTTCAAATTATCAGATACTTCTACCCGGATCTTTGATGCCTCGGATAGTGGTATATTTAATCGCTTAAGTTCTTGAATATTCCATTCGATATCTTGAATAAGTTTAATATTATCAAAATGCGGCGTGTATGCGCTTATATCGATATCAAACATTTTAATTCGATCGTTCCAATCCGCTTCACTAGCCTCGCGCAGTTCGTATAAAAGAATGCCTCTTCTTTTTGCGTACTCGCGAGCTGCTTCTTGATAGCCCGTATTTGATACGATTATGCCTATCGGCTGCTCGCGCAGATCGTCAAGGACACTTCTGAATTGGAATAACGTTTCTTGACCAACAGGCTTGGATAACGTCTTGACTTCAACAACGACAGAATATTTTTTATCTCCAACCAGAAATTCCCAATATATGTCAATTTGATGGGTCGCATCCTTTCCTTTTAAGAGAATGTTATGATTTACTTTTATATTATGTGCATTTTCACTCAGGATTTGGTCTAAAATTTTCAAGACTAATCGTTCATGTGTTTCTCCCATATTTTGGGCCATGATCTTCGATAGTAGTATTTGCATTTAAGTTTTGTTAATTGGTGCTGAGATTTATAATGGCGTAAGTTGTACATACTTGAAAATACAGCTCTTTCCCGACCATTATAATCCGGTAACGTAATTTTATAAATATGCTTTCTACCTCGTAAGGTCTCTTTGGTGCACGACGGATTATTCTGCATTTTTTTTGCCGGTACAGCTTTAATAGATAGCAGGCAATTGTCGAAAATTCATTCCATAAAGTCTGGAATAATTGGACAACCAAAAGCGATTTAGATATAGTCTGAAAATGATGAAACCGTTTCAGGTTATACATACTCATGAACACCAGGCGGCGGAAGATCGATGCCGCCAGTAATCCAGAGTGAGCATTGGGATAAGAAGCCGCAAACCCGCAGGGCTTTTTCATCGCACTTCCCCGTTTTTGACACCAAGCCGGGCATCTTCATCCTTCCAGTGCCCGCGAGGCGCGTGTGCTTGGCCGTCGTACGGGCTGATCAGGCTACAGTCATTGAATCATCCCCGTAGTCGAACCCTGATTTTGCGGGCGCCTGGGGCAAGCCTCGAAAAGCGAGGAAAACATGTGCGAAAATGCATCTCTTGAACGAAAATCTGGAATGCAATTGCAGGAAAAGAGTTTATTGCATAGAGCTCGAAGCCATTAGCCATGTACCTTTCCCGTGAGGAAGAAGGCATTTATCAGGGCGAGCGTGGCGAGACCCTGCGCCGCATGATGGAAATCCTGGTGGCTCTGGGCGACATTTTCGGCGCAGAAAGGCTCGTGTCGGTTCGATCGGTGCAGATCGCAGGAGTGTCCTACAAGAACATCGGCGAAGCGGGCCTGAAGTGGATATCCGACCTGCAAGGCCGGGTGGTCGTGCCCAGCATCCTCAACCCGGCAGGAATGGACCTCTGCCGTCTCCTATGCCAGCTCGGTCATTGGGACGCGCACCAACCGCGAGGGAGGGCCGTCTGCCCTGGCGGCAGCGCTGGTGGAAAGACTGCTCTATACGGCTACCATCAGGACGAGAACCAACTGCCCACCCATCTGGTGGAGGTCGAGGCGGATCTGAGGGGCTCGGATTATGGGGCTCTAGGATTTCTAATGGGCAAGGTAGTCAAGGACGGAGTGCCATTTTTCCGGCTGAAGGGTCAGAGACCCGTCCCGGACGAGCTCAAGGCCCTGGGCGCAGCCATGGCAGCCAGCGGCTCGGTCGCCCTTTACTACGTGGAAAATGTTACACCTGAGCCGCCCGGCCCCTGGCAGCCGGTGGAGACAATTTGTCTTGGCAGAAAGGAGATCGACGAGGTCTATTCCCAATACACAGGAGAAGGCGCAAATGTAGTGGCGCTGGGCTGCCCCCACTGCTCAGGCCAGGAGCTGGAGAAGATTGCCGGGCTGCTAAAGGGCCAAAAGGTGCTCATCTTTTCCGGGTGAGAAGGGCCCCACAGTGGCCTCCTACGTCATCTGCCAGCTCAAAACAAAGGGGCTTGCGCCCGTGGCCATGATCAACATCCGCTCCGAGCCGATCGTGGCCGTAGGGGCCATCATCAGCGGCATTCCTCTGGTGGACAGAGTGACGGAGGAGATTTTGCAGGTAGAGAGCGCAACTGTTGTGGTGGAGGTCGATGCCGACCGGGAGCTGGTAAGGGTCTCCGAACTGATTGGTTAGCTGGCATCTAATTTCAATGCCTTTCTCTTTTCGTCTCCCTTAGCAGCTTGTTGCCTTCATCAAGCACAAGAATTATATGTTTAACATAATAGCTAACTTTAATACAAAATGTAATCATATTTGCTAACATAAGAAGAAAAAGAGATCTGATATAGAGGTATAGCCATTGATAAATAATCAAATAAAGATCTCATTGCTTGCAGGATTTGTATCTAAATGTCAAATCCAACGGGCATATCTTTTAGGTCTGGAAAGATGATGTTCATATTCGACCTGAACAGAGAATTTAAAGGTGCAATTTTATGCAGGAAAATGTTTTAATTAAGCCCACGCTTCAACCATATCAAGAGCTTGAGGAAAAGGTTTGGCAAAAGGCCATTTGTGCAGGTTGCAGGGGATGTATCGCTGTATGCCTTGCGGATACTCTGGCTTATGATTATGAGCTGAATAAGCCGTGTGAGGTTAACCCATGTATTGAGTGCAAAGCATGTCTAGATGCCTGTCCACGCTTGCCAGCAAATGTCGAAAGGATGGTTTCTTCTGATGTCATCGGACCCTACCTCGACATAAAGAATGTGAGAAGTGAGAAAGCTAACGAACGCTTCCAGAATGGAGGTGCTGTCATTGCATTATTGACTGCGGCGCTGGAAGAAGAACTGGTGGATTGTGCTCTTGTTATGGGTTTGGACCGATGGACACAGAAATCGTATCCTCACGTTGTTTACGATACTTTTAAACTTAATAAGTCTGCAGGAAGCAAATATACGAGCAATGCGGTGTTGGAATCCATTAAGGAGCTGGTTAAGGATCCGAAGGTGAAGAATATCGCGCTCGTGGGAACGCCTTGCACTGTTCAGTCAGTTGGGCTTCTGAGAAAGTCCTCTAATGAATATGCTGTGAAGCTTGTCCAAAAAGTGAGGTTCCTCATCGGGCTATTCTGCTTCGAAGCATTCAGCGATAATGTGATACCAGGAATAACAAAGCGCATTGGCGTTTCACCTTGGCGCATCGATAAAATGAGTGCAGGTGAGGGACAGATGACTGTAACGCTTAGGGATCAAAGCATTAAGTCAATTCCCCTTGCTGAACTGGATGAATATGTCAAGCCCGGCTGCAGGGCTTGTACCGACTTCACAGCTAAACTTTCAGATATTTCCGTGGGCGGCGTAGGAAGCGCTCCAGGGATGAGTTCTGTGATTACCAGAACGCCCGAAGGCATGGGCTTATTCAATATTGCTGAAGAGATGGGATTGCTAAAAGTCTCTGATGGTGTGAATGTCGAGGCGATCAAGAAAGTAGGTGGGCAAAAGATTAGAAGGAACCGTATTGCGAACGAGTTGGCAATTTCACAACAAAGATAGCTTCGCGATTCATTTTTTGGGTGAATTATGATCTTAGAGAATGTGATCTGTCCTGCCTGTGGCGCTTGCTGCGATGATATACGAATAGACATCAACGGAAATAGGACGATTGTTGAAAATGCATGCAAGATTGGCAACGCCAAGTTTCAAGCGATTGTTGGCGATCATCGGATTAGAACCCCCCTGATAAATGTTGGCGGTAAGCTGCAAAAATACGGTTGGAATGATGCTATAGAAAAGGCTGCTAACATTTTAGCTGATTCAAAGCGACCTCTTCTATTCATAGGCGGAGAAACCTCATGCGAGACAATGGAAGTTGGTTTACATCTCGGAGAATACTTGGGGGGAGTTGTAGATTCAATCTCTACAGTTTGTCATGGGCCTTCGGCAATGGGCATGCAGGAGGCTGGGCGAATAGGAGCAACATCCGGTCAGAGCAAAATTCGAGCAGATTTGGTTATTTATTGGGGCTCCAATCCGCTTGAATTGGTGCCAAGGCATATGTCCAGATATGCTATTTATCCAAGAGGTTACTGGACCAGACGGGGACGATTTGATAGGACAGTTATAACCATTGATCCCAGAAAAACGATCACATCAGAGAATTCAGACTTGCACATTCATCTTAAGCCCAACACAGACTATGAGCTTCTATCGGCACTTTTGACGCTCCTTCACGGTAAGAAGCCCCATCCTTCTGTTGAAGAAATCACTGGTGTCTCAATTTCCATGATGGAAAAGATGTTGCAGATGATGAAAAACTGCAAATATGGAGTTATCTACCTAGGTCTTGGTATAGCTTCATCCTATGGAAAACATCGTAACGTTGAGCTGGCCTTCAATCTTGTCAAGGAACTCAACGCATACACCAAATTCGTAATAAGTATTCTGAGAGGATATTGCAACGCAGCAGGATTTAGTCAGACCGCATCCTATCTCTACGGTTACCCCTTCGGCCTGGATTTTGCTAGAGGCTATCCACGCTACAATCCTGGAGAATTCACAACAGTAGATCTGTTGCGAGAAAGAGATGTAGATGCAGCTCTATTACTCTCATCCAACTTGGATGCCTATCTTCCTGCAGTCTGCGTAGAATACCTGGCCGAGATTCCTATTATTTGCGTTGATCCGTTCCATTCTTCGATAACTCTGATATCTGATGTGGTCTTGCCCGGTGTCATCGACGCTATTGAGTGTGAATGCACTATGTATCGCTTTGATGATATGCCTATTTATTCTAAATCCATCAAAGCATCCCCGTTCAATTTCACAGAAAGCAATGAGCACACCCTCAAGCAGCTCTTTGAAAAAGTGAAAGAGCTCAAATAGTCTGAATGGTGATAATCTTTTAACCGAAATTCCGGAACGCAATTTGCAGGAAAAGAGTTTATTGCCAGGAGCCCTGAGCCATTAGCCATGTACCTGTCCCGTGAGGAAGAAGGCATTTATCAGGGCGAGAGAGGCGAGACCCTGCGCCGCATGATGGAGATCCTGGTGGCTCTGGGCGACATCTACGGCGCAGAGAAGCTCGTGCCGGTTCGATCGGTGCAGATCGCAGGTGTATCCTACAAGAACATCGGCGAAGCAGGTCTCGAGTGGATCTCCGACCTGCAAGGTCGCGTGGTCGTGCCCAGCATC
>JAQTYS010000107.1 GCA_028688175.1 Methanothrix sp.
AAAGGTCTGAAAGAGAAAGGCCATAATAATAGTATGCATCGCAGCATCCATGATGCATCCTGGTCCAAGTTCATATTCATGCTATCGTACAAGGCTCAAAGTGCTGGTCGAAAGCTGATAAAAGTAGAACCCAGGAACACCACTCAAAGGTGTTCAGCTTGCGCAAAAATAGTTAAGAAAGACCTGTCTGTCCGAGTGCATGAGTGCCCATATTGCGGATTCTCATGTGATCGAGACTATAATGCTTCCAGAAACATACTAATCGCAGGGATGGAACAGCCCGTTGTGCCCATAGAGCCAAAACCGCTACGTCACATATCCGTGATGCAAGTTTTGGCGATGAAGTGGGAAGCCGCGCCCTTCAGGACGCGGTAGTTCACAGAAACTCGAAGGCCTTAAGAAGGAGAGCGAAAGGTTTCATCTGACTGAACGTGTATTTTATCTGTATGCTCCGGAAGGGGTAGGTAGATCCAAGCTCGCGGCAACTGCTGAGAAATTGCTCGGGGTGCCGATGACAGATCGCAATTGGCGCACGATGTGCAAAATCAGGGAAATGGCGAGAGAGTAGAGAACCACGCTCAACCAATTATTTCAACAAAACCTGATATAGGGACACATGCTGTAATTTTCAGGCGTTTCCCTCAAAAAATATATATTCTTATAGATCCTTATCTTTGAAAAAATGGGGGTTACTGTCTATGAAAAAGTGTCTATCAATAGTAATTCTGATCATGCTGATCGGCTTATCGGTCGCTGTGTCCGAAAAGAAGCTTGACCAGCAGGTTGGATATGATTTCAGCGGTGCGCAATTCGATCAGGTTGGCAATCCATCCAACTCAATAACTAAAGTAAACATAAAGGACAACTCGTTTAATCCTTCCCTCCTCTCTGTGCCTGTCGGAGAGACAGTCGAGTGGCATAACCAGGATGGTGTGCAGCATACCGTCACCAGTGACATTCAAGGCCAATTTGACTCAGGCGTGCTCAATGCAGGTAAGAAGTTTAGCAATAAATTCATCATTCCCGGTGTCTACGGCTATCATTGCAGCATCCATCCCGGCATGCAGGGAACGATTACCGTAACAGGAACTTCTGCGATGCAGGAGACATCAATCTCTGGATCGAAAAAGGCAGGTTCAGAAGGGTCTGTATCAGCATCCTGGAGTGAGATGCCCCTCAGTTCAGGCGAGAAGACGATATCTGCGGATCTGCAGTCCAGTACGGCAAGTGCGACGCAGGTAGGCAGCCTGCAGCTCCTGTCTAATCCTGCGATAGACCAGAGTGCCGGTCAGTTATCGGGTCAAGTCTCAGGCCAAACATCCGGTCAAGCCTCAGGTCAGGATTTAAGCCTGGCTTCCAGCCAGGTATCTCTGCAAAAGTTCTCCCAGTATTATAGCTCTACCGCACAAGCTCCAAAAGAGCAGCTCACCGCTCCTACTAAAATTGATTTGAAAGATGTGGAGCCTGCCATGCTCTACTTCGGCTCCACCCAAAAAGCGGTGCCTTACACCCAGTATCAGACTTACGCCCTGAGCACCGGCGCAAACTCTCTCTGGATTTCAGGATCATCTAGCTGGACTCAGTATGCCATGGTTCCTTTGGGCTCTATGCTCAACATGATAGCCACTTCACCTGCTGGTGGTTATGGCTATCTCTACGAGATTTATCCGGATGGCAACCTGGATATGAACAGCTACTACTTAAATCCCTACAACCAGATGGGATTTTATGCTGATGAGGTTGGGCAGCATCAGTTGTTCTTCAATATCGGCGGCCAGCCGAGCAATGTGATAGTAATAGATGTAGTGCCCTATCAGCCAACTTATCCAGTTTATGATTTCGCGGCAATTACCATCAGATCATCTTGGCTGCGAGGGTATAATGTCTATGTCGACGGAAGCTATCTGTCCACCGAAGGAATGACGGGAGACCCCGATGGCACAGTGACCATCAACGTGCCGGGAGATTTGTATCATAACATTGCCATAGATGGCAGCGGTCTCACGTTCTCGGATTACAAGTACTTCAAAGCCGGCTATGCTTACCAGCTAAATGTGTAGGCCTGGCCGCAATTATATTTTTATTAATTTAAATTTTATAAATTGTATAATAATCTTGCCGTCTCTGAAGAGATTTTTATAGGGGTACGTTGATTAAGCATTCGATGAATTAGAATGGCAGACATCTTGATTTACGGTGCGGGAGCCATTGGCTCATTCATGGGATATCTTCTCTCAGATCCCGGAAAATCATCTGATGGAAAGATCGAAAACGTGGCTCTTCTGGGAAGGAAGAGCCATATAAATAGAATAACTGATATGGGCCTGAAGATACGCCTTCCCGAAAAGAGAAAGCTGCTGCAATTCAAATACTGTTTTGCAGATCTAGCCGATCTGAAAGCATCCGATTTTTTTCCAGAGATCGTAATAATATGCGTTAAGACCTACTCTCTGTCCGCTGTCTGCGATGAACTGAGAAAGTCAGGCCTGCTGCAAGAGCGGCTAGGGAACGCCATCTTCATACTGCTCATGAATGGTATGGGAAATCGAGAAGCCTTTGATGAGCTTCACCTGTCGGATTCACAGGTATTGGAGGGCATCACATCTCTGGGGGTCAAGTTCTCAGAGGGCGGCATGGTGGAGCTTAAAGGAAAAGGAAAGACCATTATCGAGGAAAGGATGAGAGAGGATCTGAAGAAATTTATGGCGGCAAGGTTTCAGGAGAAGGGCTTTGAGATCGAATTTGCCCCTGATTTTAAGGATCATCAGTACAGCAAGCTCTTCGCCAACGCCGTGATCAACCCAATAACTGCCTTAACTCGCCGGGAGAATGGGATTGTACTCTCCTCTCTTCTCAAGAGCACTGTACAGGGTGTGGTCAGAGAAGCAGTGGCTGTTGCCGCCATGGAGGGAATAAGGCGAGAAGAGAAGAGTGTCAGGAAAATGGTTTATTCTGTAGCCGAGAAGACATCCGGCAATACCTCCAGCATGCTTCAGGATCTGCTAAAGGGCAGGATTACAGAGATTGATTCCATAAACGGCTATATCATTCGCCAGGCAAGAAAGCATAAGATAGAGGTGCCCGTAAACGAGGCATTATACGAACTGGTGAAATCAGCAACCAGCGCTGACCAACCAAATATTAATATAAACAAGATTTAAATATATCTCTGTGTGATTCCGAAGCGATCCAGGAGATCAACCATCATAATGCCGACCAAACAGCCGGTTATTGCTCCAACTATCACGTCCAGCGGATAATGAACTCCGATGTATACCCTCGAGAAACCTATAGATGCTGCTATGGCGAAAAGGACAACCATATATTTGCTGTAAAATCTTGATAATATCGTGGCAGATAAGAACGCCGTGGCAGTATGTCCGGAAGGCAAGCTCCTCAGATTTTCTGCGAGTTCCAGAGGCAGAATGGGCAGAACTTCGTAAGGCCTGGGCCTATGAATCATTATCTTCAGATCACTAACCAAGATAGCATCTACTATTAGTCCCAATGCCAGGTAAATCGCTGGATTTTTTTCGCCTTTTAGCCATAAAACGATAACTATTAAACTCATGAAGAGGTATGTCCCAGCATTTGTCCATAGCACCAAAAATGATTCAATAGCAGCAATTCTATACGGATTGATTTCGAGAAGAAGGGCTGTGTCGTATGGTGTCAGCAAATTTAAAAAAGCAAAAATAACACCATATATTACTATGAGGAGAAGTACCGATGCATATATTTTATAATTTTTATATATATTTGAGTATTCGCCTGATCTAGAATTTGAATTCAAATTTTTAACCATTTTACTCAGGCTCCTGCTATCGCAAAACAGATGGATTTGCATCTATTTATATACCTGTAGATTGATTGCTTGGAATTTGATTGCTTCAGATCGCTTGACTCAATAGGTGATTTCTTGTCGGCTCTCAATCCTACAACGATGCAGCGCATTAAGCTTTTGCTTTTCAGTCTCGTAATTGCCGCGATAATTGCCATATCTCTGGAGTGCCTTCCAGAATCTGTAAATTGCTGCCAACTGCATCCTATCAGTGGAGCATTCTCATTTGTGTTTCCCTTGATGGGGCATGGGGCATTTGCTTTATTCTACTTTATTGGGTTGCTGGTCAGTTGGTTTGAGGTGTCCGGAGGGCAGAATTGCTGGCTGGATCTGGGAGAAGGTATAGCCATAGCAGGTCTTGGATACGCAATTGCAGAGGCAATCGTCTTTCGACAAAAAAGGGCAATTAACAGGATCGATGAGCGGGCAAGAAAAGCAGTACACATAATTTCGAACCTGTCGGCATGTCTATTCATATGGATGCTTGGCATCCAGACTGCATCCTATTTTGTCATTCTGGGAACCTTCATGGGAATTCTGCTCATGCATTTAAAAATAATTGGACTGAAAATACCCGGGATTGATGAATGGCTGAGAAATGTGGGCCGGGAGGGAGAGATACCAGGTGAGGGTTCGTTATACAATGCGCTTGGCATTCTTTTTGTCCTGAGTATCTTGAGAAATGAACTTGCAGCGGCAATATCAGTGATACTCATACTAGCTCTGGGCGATGGTCTTGCCACATACATCGGCACTCGTTACGGAAGACATAAGCTACCCTGGAATAGCAGCAAGACAATTGAAGGCATGATTGGATTTGCGGCTGGGGCAATATGTGCCCTCTTGGTGATGCCGGTGCCGGCTACAATTCTTGTGGTAATGGCGGCGACAATTATTGAGTCGCTACCTCTGAGAGTGAACGATAACATCGTCTTGCCGGTCGTATCATCTTTGGTATATTTCTTTATGATTTCTTGAGCTGATGAGAAGAAAGTAAGCATCCGAATAGTGAACCGAGTCTGGGAACACTGGTCCAAAAAAACAAAGATCTACCAGTCCATGTGTTGATGTGCGGGACGATGACCCGCACATATTTGCCAGTACATCAACTCTTAATATCATCTCCTACTCTACCCAGAACATCTCCTGCCATGTCCCCCAATTTGCATGACTTGCATTCACCCTTGTCCCGGCTCTCTCCTCTTGCTGGCACTTCACCTCCTGTAGGCATTTCTCATCAATCAGGTCTTTCTCTACAAGACGTCTCATAATCATATCCTCCACATCGCAAAGCTGTGTGTGGAAAACCTCGGCAAGGATCTGTTTTGCGGTCTTCAGCTCCAGGTCCCGGCCATCGGCAACAATTAATTTTGCGGGCTTTACCAGATGCTTTTGTGGTCCTCCTATGCACTCAGGTACTTTTGCCATAGCAGCCCAATAGTACGTGTAAGAATAAGTAATTTACCTCGAAAAAGATTGCAGAAAACATTATTTACATCTATAAAAGTATGAATAACATACAATTTTGTGAATGAATCATTTTGCTGCCTCATCCTTAATCGTTCATCAACGAGGTCTGAATCGTCTTTGCCGCAAGGCTTTCATATACCTGCTCAGGAATGATGATTTGTGAACGCTTTTCTCCTGCTTCATGACCAGATAAGAGCAAAGTTAGAGGAAGAGCGGATCTTCGAGCCGACAAAGCCGCAAGAAGAGGCGATTCCTGCTATTCTCTCCAAAGAAAATGTGCTTCTCATTGCGCCTACAGGCACAGGGAAGACCGAGGCAGCAAGCCTGCCCATCTTTCATCAGATCCTCTCTAGCGAGATCAAGGGCACAAAGGCGGTCTACATCACGCCGCTTCGTGCCTTGAATCGTGATATGTTGCGCCGATTTCTGGAATGGGGGGAGAGGCTGCATATCAGCGTAGCTGTTCGGCACGGCGACACCAGTCAGGCGGATCGGAGAAAACAGGCCCTAAAGCCGCCGGATCTTCTCATCACCACCCCTGAGACATTGCAGATAATGCTGACCGGAAAACTTCTGCGCAAGAATCTCTCCACTGTCAAGATCGTGGTGGTAGACGAGGTTCATGAGATGGCCTCCACCAAGCGCGGCTCGCAGCTGGCTGTGCTCCTGGAGAGGCTGGCAGAGCTTGCCGGAGACTTTCAAAGAATTGGGCTTTCTGCTACAGTAGGCTCGCCGCAGGTCGTGGCCAGTCTGCTCGTGGGAACGAAAAGAAGTTGCAAAATCATCCAGACGGATGTGGAGAGGGCCAGCGACTTTCGGGTGGTCAGCCCCGCTCCCGGCAGAGGGGATTATGCCATGGCCAGCACCCTGGAGTGCGATCCCCGTCTGGCTGCGCAGATTCGCTTCATCCGGGAGACGGTTCACAATAAAAAGTGCCTTATCTTTGTGAATACCCGGCAGGCGGCGGAGGTCCTGGGCTCCCGGTTCCGCCAGCTTGGCGAGCCCATCGGCGTGCACCACGGCAGTCTCTCAGTTGAAACGCGAGTGGAAGCTGAGGAGGCCTTCAAGGCAGGCGAATTGCGCGGCCTGATCTGCACCTCCTCTATGGAACTGGGAATAGATATCGGTGATGTGGACCACGTCATTCAGTACAGCTCTCCGCGTGCCGTTGCCCGCCTTTTGCAGCGCGTTGGCCGTTCCGGACATAAGATCGGGCTCGTCTCTTCCGGGACCATCATAGCCACCAGCGCCGATGATGTGGCCGAGGGCTGTGCTATTGCCCGCGGGGCGGCATCCGGTGAGCTGGAAGCCATTTTGATTCACGAGAAGCCCACAGATGTCCTGGCTAATCAGATTGTGGGACTGGAGATGGATTTTGGCGACATCGATAGGGAGACGGTTCACCGAATTGTCACCAGAGCCTACCCCTTCCGAGATCTGTCGAAGGAGGAGATGGACGGCGTGATCACTCAAATGGTGGAGCATCGGCTGGCCTGGCCGAATGGCGATATTTTGCAGAGAACTCGCAAGGCACGGGAGTACTACATCGAGAACCTCTCCATGATTCCGGATGAGAAGAGGTACAACGTCTACGACATAGTGGGACGCCGCTGTGTGGGAACTCTGGATGAGGCATTTGTCATCAGCTTCGCTCAGCCGGGAGCTACATTCGTCACCAAGGGTGAGATCTGGGAGATCACCGAGATTGCAGATAATGAGATCAAGGTGGTGCCCATTCACCGCAGTGGAGAGATTCCCAGCTGGACTGGAGAAGAGATTCCCGTTCCATTTGCTATCGCTCAGGAGGTGGGCAGCATGCGGCGGGAGATTTCGCAGATCCTGGAGCGCGCAGGAGGTGAAGGAAACGAAGATCTGGCTTCCGTCAGCAGCGCAGGTGATGAGTCTGCTGTTGATCAGGCCGTGGCCATGTTGCAGAGAAAGTACCCGCTGCAAGATGTTGCGGCAAGAGAGCTTGTCGATCTCATCAAAAAGCAGATGGAGAAGAACCTGCCCGTTCCCGATGAATCTCATATTGTGGTGGAGAGCGGGGGGGAGGGCGCCATCATCAATGCCTGTTTCGGCCACAAGACCAATGACACACTGGGCCGGATCATAACTGCCATTCTTTCCGCCAGATTCGGCAGCAACGTGGCCCTGCAAATTGATCCTTACCGAATTGAGCTGACACTGCCTCGATCCTTGCTGGCTGAGGAGATCAAGAAGCTGCTCATGGATCTTGACCCAACTTACGTGGAGCCCATCCTGGAGATGACTCTTAAGAATACTACCCTTTTGCGCTGGAAGATGGTGCATGTAGCCCGGAAATATGGGGCCTTCTCCCGGGATGTGGACTATCAGAGGGTGAGCATGGCCAAGCTTCTGGCCGTCTTCGAGGGCACGCCCATGTACCGGGAGGCGTTGCGGGAGATCTACCATGACCGGCTGGACATTGAGCGAGCCAAATGGGTGCTGCAGAGAATTCAGGCCGGCTCAATTGAGATTATCGCCAGCTCGCCTAGCCCCATCGGAACCTCAGGGAGGGGCGGAGGCCGGGATGTCACATCGCCAGAGCACGCTGATGCCGCGGTCATTGATCTCTTAAAAAATCGCATCATGAACGACCGGGTCCTGCTGTTTTGTGTAAGCTGCAAGAAATGGAAGAGCATGCGCCAGGTGGAGCGAGTAGCAGAGCAGCCGGAATGTCCCTTATGTGGTTCCCGCATGGTGGCGGCCCTCAAGCCCTGGGAAGAAGAGGAGATCAAGATCGTCAAGAAGCCGGAGAAGAAGAAGACCGCCGAAGACAAGCGCAGGACCAAACGTGTCTTTCGCAATGCCAACCTGGTCCTGAGCTACGGCAAGACTGCCGCTATCGCACTAGCTAGCCGGGGGCTCGGCCCGGAGACGGCGGCGAGGGTGGTGGGAAAGATGCAGAGTGATGAGCTGGAGTTCTACCGGGATATTCTCAAAGCGGAGAGGGAGTATGCCAGGACGAAGAGGTTTTGGGGGTGACATCGGGAGTTCTTGAGAACTTCATAATCGACTTAGAAGGGTGGTACAAAGAGACTGCAAATTCTTCTGCTCCGACAAAACATGTCCCCTGAGATCAGAGCATGTGGAAACAACCAAATAGCTTGCCGATAAATATCAAGAGTGACTATGAAGCTGAAGATTAAGATTACAGGCCCGAAAGTCCATGAAGTAGGTTACAGATACTTCTTGATGAGCAATGCCATAGACATGGGTCTTAAGGGCTTCCATGCCCGCAATAGAACGAGTGAGAATGGGCCGGAAGTAATAGCACTGGTCGAAGGCGATGAAGAAACAATTGCAGATTTTAAGAAGCTGGTTGATACTCAAAAGCCTGAGCATTCCCAAGTATCGAGCATTGCTTTTGAGAATTACGATGGCGATATTACGAAGACAGAGAGCTATGCTCAAATTTGCTCAGCAATCCAATTAAACAAGGCAATTCCGCTACTCCTGGATATGAGAAATGATCTCAAAGCAGTGCGGAAAACCTCTGATATGACGCTAGATGAAATCAAAGCAGTGCGGAA
>JAQTYS010000108.1 GCA_028688175.1 Methanothrix sp.
CAAAAAACATTGCTTTCTTGGGCCGCTATGTAGTCCGGCCTGGAGGCTCGGAAGGACTACCAAGTATCAAGGCAGTCCTTTCAGGGCTACTGAAAGCCCCTCTCCTTTAGGGGAGGGGTAGATTACTCCTCTCTTATAGCTGGATAAACGAAGATTCTGTCCTCCGGGAAATCTATTCCCAGGAACTGCAGATACTCGCGGTAGACCTCTTCGGGATGAAGGTCAGCATCGGGATGGATGAGCTTGGCAAGATAGGTCTGACCCACTACGCTGTCCATGCCAAACATCATGTCCCAGTAGATCACAGACACATTATTGCCTGCAATTGCCGGCATCTTCTCCCCACCAGTCCGGCTTATGATCTCGTTTCTGATCTCCTTTAATGTCGAGTTGTTCTGTGCCCACTGCCCGTCCCATCCAATTTTGTCCGAGGACTGAATTCGAATAATCGCAGAAGGATCCTGTGTTACGACCCACTCCCAGGTTACCTTCGGATACATCTCCTCAAGTTCTCCTGCGATATTGTGCCCACCGGAACGATTGATCATCTCATTAATTCCCGAGCCCATGCCATAGGTGGCGAGTGAGCCAAGCCCTCCTTTATTATTGCTCTCGAAGTAAACCTTGGGAATGCTTTTTTCATCAATGGCATCAGACACGCTCTTGCGGCTCATGTTCAGCCAATCCAGATATTTCAAAGCCTCATCATTTCGATTTAAAATCTTGCCTAAAGTAAGTACATCTTGAGTGAGGTTCTCCGGTTTGTAGAAATCCAGGCCGACAACGGTGATATTTTCAAAAGGCTCGAGACCCTTAGCTACATTCAAGGCCCCGTATGGCTGATCCGGATATGTGTATGCGATTACTATTATATCAGGGACTATTGCATCTCCCTGGCGAGCGACCTCGCCGATTGCCTCAAAATTGACCTCATTCCATTTGCCCACTCCTTGCTTATCCTTGAGGCCTGGAAATATCTCGGTCTTCAATTTAAGATTATCACTCACAGCAACAATCTTATCCGCATCTCCGAGCATAGTCACAGCTTCTGCATGATCCGTGCTGAGCACGATGATCCTTTGCACTGGCATTGTGATCGTAATAGTGCGACCTGCCGAGTCGGTAATGGTTAAAGGATACTCTGTCTCTTCACCCATTGATGGTAGAGACACCATGATGATACACAAAATAGCAGCTAAACAACTATGCAGAACCTTAGACATTGGACTATCCCTCTTCAATTGATGTGATTATTATGGTATTCTTTGTCGTTTATTAATAAACATTTTGCTCTGGTATTACTTATTAGGATTAATTTGTTTTAATTTAACAATAACTTAAAATATAAAAGCAAAAGTATGCCCCTAATGCATTATAAATTAGATATTGCGGTGGAGCATACGCCAATAACCCGTTTATGATCCTGTCTTGAGCATTACAGATCGGACTATGCTCCTATCACCTTGGCCATCTTCTCCTTCCAGGCTGCCACCTCATCTGCATTAATGACGTCGATCGCTCCGCCCTGGAATTCGCCCTGCACATCGCCCATCCGCTCTTCCATCCATCCCTCTATCTCCAGATAGAGCGACTTCAGAGCATCCAGAACCTCGGGATCGGCCTTCCACAGTCCCCGTTGCTCCGCCTCCAGGAGCCTTCGGCCCATCTCCTCCATGGCCCAGGGATTATTCTCCTCGAAGAATTTGCGGTTCTCCTCATCCATGATGAAGGTCTTGGCAATATCATCGAAGATCCAGTCATCTACCTCTTGGGTGGTTGCCTCCCAGCCGTAGACCCGGCCAACGCGCTTGGATATGTCGCCTGCTCCCTTGTAGCCGTGCTGCTTCATGCCTTCAATCCACTTGGGATTGAGCAGCTTTGTGCGAACGACGCGCCGGACCTCGTCTGCGAGATCCCGCACCTCAACGTGCTCCGGCTCTCTGGTGTCGCCGTAGTAGGCTTTGACATCCTTACCGGAGAGATGCCTGGCGGCTGCGGTCATGCCTCCGTGCGTGCCGAAGTAGCAGCAGCATCCGAAGAGGTCGTACTCATCGCTGACCACCTTGTTGTAGGTGACATCCACGCTCTTGAGCGAATTCACAAAATTCTGATGCGATTCCTTGCCGGCCACGCCCTTGCCGTAAGCATATCCGTTCCAGTAGACGAAGATGTCAGAGAGGTCCTTCTCGTCCTTCCAGGCGCTGGCGTAGACCGCCAGGTTGGTCCCTGACTGATAGGTGCCCGGCTTGCTGGCGAAGATGCGCAGCGTCGCCTCTCTCCAGTCCTTGGCAGTGCCGTTTTCCAAATTGGCCAAAGTGTGCTTGCGGACAAAGTTCATCTCCAGAGGTTCATCGAGCGCCGCCACAGCCTGCACTGCTTCATCAATGGTGTCGATGCAGTTAGGGAAGTTGTCGCGGGTGATGCCTGAGACGCGAATGGTCAGATCGATCCTGGGCCGGCCCAGCTCTTCCAGCGGGATCACCTTGAAGCCCTTCAGCCGTCCGTTGGAGAGCCACACCGGCTCTGTGCCCAGCAGGAAGAGCATCTGCGACATGTCCTCGCCATCGGCCCACATGATATCATTGCACATCCAGAAGAAGGCGATATTTTCCGGATAGCGTCCCTCCTCCTTCTGATGCTTGGCGATCACCGACCTGCCCAGCTTCTGTCCTACCTTCCAGGAGGTCTTCGTTGGAACGCGGTAGGGGTCCAGAGAGTAGAAGTTCCTGCCTGTGGGCAGGACATCATCCCGGCCACGGGTAATCAGACCACTGGGCCCAGCTTCTATGTAGCCTCCGTCCATGCCGTTGAAGAGAGACTCGATCTCCAGAGAGGCTTCCATCCGGGTCTGAAGGTCCATGACCTTCTCCCGAATAGCTTCGAGCCGGTCCTCATAGCCTGCTGTGGATAAACCCAGGACCTCGTCAGGCTTCGCCCCGTCGCCCTGCAGGTACATCTCGATTAGTCTCTTGCACAGTCCATCGATATTCTCCAGCAGCTGCCCGTGCGATTTCCCGCAGCGCTCGTTCACAGCTCCCTGGTCGGCCAGCAGCTCTTCCAGGGAGAGGCCCATCATGGCCGCAACCGTGCTGCGTAGCGGCACACCGCTTCCTTCGAAACGCATAACTGAGTTGATGAACTCCGCGCGCTTCTCGCCCTCCGGGAGCTGTCCAAAGATGTGCATGCCGGAATCTATCTGCGTATTCCTGACCCGGCTCAGCTCATTGTGCGCCTTGGTCACAATCTCTTCTACAGGCATATCATCAGTCAGCTTCATGCCCTTGTCGAGGTTGGCCGCCTTGATGGCATCGATTAAGAGGTGCCGCAGCTCATGAGATCGGGCGTGATCGAACTTGGCGGTCTCATACTCGCCCAGCAGCCGGTCCACCTCCAGCAGTTCATCGTAGAGCCCGGACTGGGTCATCACCGTCTGCATATGGTCAACTAGCGTGGCATAGCTGCGTCTTTTTGCGATCGTCCCCTCCGGAGGATTGTCGGCATTGTAGATGTAGAGATGCGGGATGGTGCCGATGCAAATATCCGGATAGCAGTTTTTGGAGAGGCCGACCCCCTTGCCCGGCAAAAACTCCACGTTTCCATGCGTGCCGACGTGGATCAGGACATCTGCGCCGAAGATATCTTCCAGATAGCGGTAGGTGGCCATGTACTGGTGCGTGGGAGGAACATCCGGGTCGTGCAGGATCTTGCAGACCTGGCCGTCGCAGCGCGCTCCGGCACAGCCGCGTTTGGGCTGCACGCAGACAACCGTATTGCCGTACCGGACGCCCGTGATCACAATCTTGCCCTGATAGAGCATGGCCGCAGGAATGTCGTTCTTGAGTTCTCCCGGCGGATTTCCCCAGGCCTCGCAGACCCGGTCCTTCACCAGGGGAGTGAGAGTGTTGAACCATTTTTCATACTCCTCTTTGCTCTGATAGGCCAGAACTCCGCCTTTGGCCACAATTTCTTCAATGGGCGTCCAGCGGAACTCGGAGATGGCTTTTTTGTCCATGATGGTGGTGATGAGTTCTTTGCCAGTGGCCGGCGTGCTCTCCTGAGTGTAACCAGAGGCGACCATTTTATTCATAATGCGGGCCACACTCTCGATGGTATCCAGATGTGCGCCGCCGCCCACAGCCGCCTCCACCGAAGCACAGGGATTATTGTGCAGGATGAAAGCCACCCGGCGTTCGCTTATCGGCTTCCTGGCCAATTCGATCCATTTCTTAACTCTTTTAGCAAGTTTTTCGCAGCGCTCCAAAATTGGCGTGCGCTCTTCATAATCGCCCCGTTTGGAACCGGCGCTTACGATAATGGGCTCGATCATTCCTTCAAACTCCGGCATGGCCACGCCCCAACCGATATCATTGGACAGACCAATGCCGTTTTCCCACTCGTCCAGAGTCATGTGATTGGAAAGAACCGGCTCAAATACCGGTGCGTTTAGGGTTTTAAGAAGAGCGATGCCTGTTTTATTTCCCTTTGACTCGCCCATGTTGTTTCTGTCCTGCCCCAGGAAGAAGGGAGACGTCTTTACCATGGCATCGATTCGAGGCTTGCCTCTTTGGAAGAAGTAGTCACAAACCACTTCCGCCATGCTCCTGGTACCAAGGTCCACATCTTTAACGGAATATGAAAACACGGGGATGACATTCAACCCAACTCTCTCCAGGGCGCGGATCAACTCATCTTCCACAGCCAGATTTCTGTTCACCCAGTAAAACCGGGAAAAGAGCAATCCGACCGTCGGGCAGTCGTCCGGCTCGTACCACTTCAGATAATCTTCGATATTATCAAAGTGGCTCGGTGCATCCGGATGGTAGGCACCTTCCCAGGGCATGGTAGTGGGCGGCTTGGCGGTTACATCCATAGAAAGCAGTTCCCGGCACAGATAGAGGAGCATGTTGCTGATGTTATCCTCTCCTCCATAGGTTAGGTAGGCATTGGCGGTGACCACCACCTTTGCCGGAGCTGTGGAGCTGAGCCAGTATGATTGATCATAGCCGAGACATACTGTGGGTGTGCGCTTCTTGATCTCACTCATCCTGGGCTCGATCTCATCCCAGAGGGCTTCGCTGCCGCGATGGGTGAAAATCAGGTCTGATTGTTCCATAGCCTTTATTGCTTCATCTATCAAGCCGGGCTGATCGTTCAGTCGCTGGGTGGAAAAAAGCCTCAGATCGAATCCGAGTCGCTTGCAGGATTTGGCAATTATCTGCAAATATGAATTTCCCACAAGACAGGTAAGTTTCATGATTGCTCCATTTTGATCAAATATCCCCGGTTTCTGCGAGGCTGCTCAAAATTTGTTTTATGTATGTTTAATCGTGTCATATTTCTTCACCAAAACGTTTGAGTTATATGTTCTTAGTAATAACTATTTTGATTGGAATGTTAAAAAAGAATAAAGCTGTATTTGGATTAGTGCGTTATGCTCGTAATGGACGAGCACTGCACAATTCGCTGCAACGTTTAGATCGTCCGGACTTCTTATTGCTTCATTTTGGTTCTTTGGAGCCGCACACCTAGGGCGGCTCACCAGAACTCCTTCTTTCTGCGCAGGAATAGATAAACAAAGAACGGTACACCCAGGAAGGCAGTCATTATTCCCACCGGCAGAATCACGGGCGCCATTATGGTTCTCGCCACAGTATCAGCGGCCAATAGCAGCAGTCCTCCAACCAGTGCAGAGGCTGGAAGCAAAAACCTGTGGTCCCCACCAATCACCATGCGAGTAATATGCGGAGCGACAAGGCCGATGAAGCCGATGGTTCCTGTGAAGCAGATAACACTCGCTGTGATGACTGAGACCAGTACCATGCAGATTACACGCGTCTTCTCCACGTTAACTCCCAGGCTCTTGGCGGTTTCATCACCAGTTCCGAGGGCATTGATATCCCATGATTTAAGGAGAAGATAGGGGAAACTGGCAACTATAACGGCCGTTACGATCCAAACCTTATCCCATGAAGATCTCCCCAAAGAACCCATCATCCAGAAGACCACCTCTTGCACCTGCTCGGCATGTCCTACGTACTGCAAGAAGGATGTCATAGCAGAGAACAGGTACATGATGGCTATGCCTGCCAGGACCATAGTCTCAGGTGTGATGCCCTTGTACTTTGCCAGGCCATAAACACTCATGGAGGCGAGTAGGGTGAAGATGAAGGCGTTGCCGATGATGAGATACTCTCCTCCTACAAATCCTGCTCCCATGACTATAGCCAAAGCAGCACCAAATCCCGCTGCAGAAGCAATGCCCAATGTGAATGGGCTGGCCAGAGGATTCTTGAGGATGCCCTGCATTACGGCTCCTGCAATGGCCAGACCGATGCCTCCCACGATAGCCAGGAGAATGCGGTGCAGACGCAGACCCCAGACGATTGTGTCCGAGAACCAGGTGGTCTCAAAGTGGCCTGGCAAGAACTTGGCTATGATGGTTGTGTAAACATCAAGAACGCTGATGTCAGCCGAGCCTCGCGTAGCCGCGTAGCCTGCTAATAGAATTATGCTAAAAATAAGAGAAATGAGGAAGAATGTCTTTTTGCCGATGAACTTCTGATACTCTGCCCTCAAATCTGCCTTGGGCTTTTCCTTGGAATACGGGGGTGACATTTGCTCACTCCTCTGGATAGACAAAGACGCCCTTATTTATTACATCGACCTTTGCACCCTGGAACTCGTTGAGGTATTCCTGGTATGCCAGACGAGGGTTATAGTCTTGGAATATCTCCGGCTGCAGCCATTTTCCTAAGTAGCCCATTCCCAGATAGAATCTACCCCCACCCTTAGTGCAGTCCCAGGTGATCATGTAAACCTTCTTGTTTTTCACTGCAACAGTTCGGTTCAATTCGGTCCGGGCGAGCACTTCATCAACCAAAGCCAGAAGAGCAGCAGTATCACTCAGATCTTTGTCTATTCCAGGACTGTCCTTGAGGTATTTATATCGCAGAATGATTTCGGGATCTCTCATGGCAACTGATTCCGGATCAACTTGTTTGAATCCCTGCAATTCCGAAAAGATATTGCTGCCTCCTGTCACCACGAGAAGGGCATTATGGGCATGACCCGAGCCGCAGGTGTAATAGGTCTGGCCGCCGCCAAAGTCTGCCTCTAGATAGACCTTGGGCTTCTCACTGGTGGGAAGGGCAGACACGATATCCAGATACTTGCCAAGCTTCTCCTCAAAGAACTGATTATATCTCTTTGCTTCATCATTTCTATCGAGCAGGTAGCCCATTTTGTTGATGATATCCGTATATTGAGAGATATTTCCGGAATCCAGGCGGATCACGGTGATATTGGTATCCTTGAGATTCTGATCCAGGTCTTCCTGTTTGGGGCTGCTCATGTATGTTATGACAAGATCCGGCCTGGTCTTGATCAAAGCCTCCCAATCTACTGAAGATGTAGGTGAACCGATGTTGACAAAGAGCGCACCGTCTGCATAAAGGTCTCCGCAGCCCTGCTCCCTGCTTTGCACAACATATTTGCCAGCAGCGACAATTTTATCTGTGCAGTTGAGGGTGCGCAGTATCTCATAGTCCTCTGTTGTCAATACTGCGATCCGCTCGATGGGCTTATAGATGGTAATCTCGCTACCAGTCGAGTCATTGATATTCCTGGGATAGCTCTCATGAATGAGCCTGATATTCTCAAGTTCCTCATGGCTAATCCTTCCGTTCTCAAAGTCTTTTTCTGCTGTTTTCAATTCTTCTGCAGAGATAGTTTTATCGCCATTCGTATCTCCTGGAACAGATACATCTTGGTAGGCGACTGCTAGCCCCAGAAAATTGAAAATGCAGAAAAACAAAACCAAACCGTATATCTTCTTCATGCCCATTTCCTAAATTCGAATCTTTGAAACCGGTTTGGGTATCGTATATACATATTAATAAGTCTTTTGGTAATAGTATTACTAGATCATAATTGATTCTGTAAAACACCATTTTAATGCATCTGCATACAGCAACTGATTTATCTAAGGCATAAAGGGGCGATCATAGCCTTTTTAATATATCAATTCATCCGATTGCATTGTTTCATCAAAAAATGAGCAGTCCAAATGAATAAAATAATTATAAATTTATATTATCTATTAATAATAATTTCGTACAAAATGCATAAGAATAATTTAAATATTAGTACTTTTTAATACAATGTAAAGCCTTAAATACGTAAACGACGAGCTGAAAGAAGGAGATATCAATGCACCACCTTAAGAGAAAGACCATACCATTTACAGCCATCGTTGGACAGGACGACATGAAATTCTCTCTGATTCTAAATGCCATCAATCCCCGCATAGGCGGCGTCCTGATCAGAGGCGACAAGGGCACTGCTAAATCGACGGCAGTGCGCTCTTTAGCCGACCTTTTAGAGAATATTAATGTGGTGGAAGACTGTCCATTTAATTGCGATCCGGAAAATACAGAAGACATGTGCGACCTGTGTTTTGAGAGAAGCCAGGCAAACAGGATAATAGGAATAGATAAAAAGACGCCGGTTATCGATTTACCCTTAGGAGCCACTGAGGACAGAGTAGTCGGATCTCTGAATGTCGAACGCGCCATCAAAGAAGGAATCAAAGCCCTGGAACCGGGCATCCTGGCGGCCTGCAATCGCGGCATTCTTTACATTGATGAGGTTAATCTCCTGGATGATCACGTGGCCGATGTACTTCTCGACTCTGCCGCCATGGGAGTGAATATAGTTGAACGCGAAGGCGTATCCGTAGCCCATCCCTCCAAATTCATCCTGGTTGGAACCATGAACCCGGAGGAAGGTGAGATCCGGCCACAACTGCTGGA
>JAQTYS010000109.1:0-2958 GCA_028688175.1 Methanothrix sp.
ACGCCATGCGCAAGTGAGATGATTGGCAGGCTTCTTGTTAGCCAGAAGAGCAGCCCAAAGATAATTCCTGCAAATGAGACATAAAGAAGCTCTAGAGGCATTTGGTAGCCGCTATGCATGAATCCGAATATTACGCTTGCCAGCAGGAGTCCTGCAATTGAGCCCAGTCTTTCTTCCAGTACGGTTTGCAGAGACGATCTGAAGATGAACTCCTCCACAACACCTACAAAGAATATCATGGTCACTGCAAGAATTAAGACATCTTTGACATTGGCGCCCGGTGTCAGCAGTTGGGGGTGTATCACATTATATTCGCCCCAGCCCAGGGCAAGGCCCACAGAAATCGCCAGAGGAAAATAATACCAGAAACCTTTGAAGGTTATTCCCGCTTCTGAACGGCCCACAAAACCATCCTTTACAAGAAAATAGATGGGTATGAACATGGGGGCGTAAACCATGGAATAGGAGTATAGGGTTAAATTGAAAAAAACGGGCATGGCGACATTTAAGAGACGAAAAAGAGGCAAAAGCATCAATGCGGGATATATACGATTATTTATAAATATAGATGATAGGATTAAAAAAATCAAATTCAAGGCATGAATTGGCATTGCTGCATTTGGTTTGCCTAGAAAAATGAGAAGCTCTGCCAGAAGAATCAAGATAACGGGAAGTATGATATCAAGGTTATATCTAGTAATATCCTTTTTATTCATCGTAATCAAGATTAGTTCTCCTGACCAGGTCTAATAGCTTGCCCTCATGCAACTAAAGATCTTTTAATGACGGAAAAACCATATATACTTTCATAATCAATTTTAATCTATGATTGGAAAAATTGTTTTGCTTTTGCTCCTTATTCTCCCAGTTAATGTGACGGCATTAGACAACTCCTCGTCGGCATTTTTCGGTGATTCTTCCAAAACAGGTCTAATTAATCTTGAAGGAAATGATATGATATTAATGCCGAAGATGAGCTTTCCAGAGGGAGCTGGAGGGATGAAGCTTTTTGACCGTATTCCTGTTTATTCCATCAACCAATCAATTGCTGGCGCTTTTTTCTTTCCACTCCAAGCAGATGCATTCAATCTCTCTGTGTGCATATCTACATTCGATCTCTTATCCTACCTTTCCGACGATCATGAAACTGGCTTTCGTGGTAAAGAATGCGCGACGACTAATCTCACGATAGATGGCAGCAATTGCACTAATGGCAAATCATTCCTGCTATCGAGCACCAGTAGCGGTGTGCGTTCACTGAATTTCGTTGATGGAAAAAACTCGAGCATAATCATCTCTATGCCATTACTAATAACAGAAGGACAGACTGTCCTGAAGGTGCCAAGTACTGTGGAAGCGGAAGAACCGTTTATTCAGGTGGTGATGAATACAACTGCGCCAGGCAACCAGACCAAATTCTTCGCGGCGATTCTAATCTCTCGGAATGATTATGAAAACGCCAGCCTGAGCATAGCCAAGAATGTGACTACAAATATTCTTGATATTACTCTATCTCTGGGCTCCAAATCTCTGCAGATAGAAGGACCGCTCAAAATATCTAGCGAACTTCTTATGAGTCTACTGCCCCTTCTGCCAGCCAACAGTGCAATAGGCCTGCAGGAATCAACTCAACAGGGTGTCGACCTTATCCTCTTGCCGGATAAATCCTGGGAGAAAGGAGAATACATCTTGACTGGGGGGATATATTCTCCCGGAAAGGGCTTGCTGGGTATAAAACAGATCGAGGTTCTGATAATATGAGACTCCTCGATCATATTATCAATTTTCTGGAGTCGTGCTAAATAGGGCCCAATAAGACTCTCCCATATCCGGTACATCTTTTGCTGTTATCATCGCAGTCCATTTTCCTACCTCTGCATTTGGTAGGATATAGAATATCAGACTCTTATTCACTCCATAGATAACTGGCGATTGAGCAGTCGAGTCTATCTTAACGCCACTGGGGGCGATCAAGGTGGCTTCCAGGTTACTTGTGGCATTTAGCCAGGTTAAGACAAACATGAGCGATGATATTTTGGTGTCAATAGTTGCATTCGATAGTATTGTCTGCGCAGCATGTATCTGTCCGCCCTCTGGAAGATATGTCGCTATTTCTGACAAATTTCCAGTATTATTTGCAGCAAATGAAATAGGTAGACTGCTAATTACCAATACCATAGCTAGCATTAATCTCGGAGATCTCATTCTTTATCATAACTCTTAGGCTGTTGCCACCCAAACGTCGATAATATCCCATCTGCTACACTCTTCCCAATGGCCTTTGTATTCTGTTTTAATAGGGCCACTTTGCTCACAGAGATTGTTTACCGTGCATCGTGCAAATGGTGTACAAGTTCTGCTATAACGCCCCTCTTCGCAGTCTTGAGTGTATTTAACCCATAGGTTCTTCTTTACCGCGCCCACATAAAATGAATAAATCACAATAGACCTTTCGTTTGTGTACTCATTGTCTAGAACTTTTTCATATTTTGTGCATTTAACTTCACAATTGTCTATCGTCTTGGAATTCCTCCCTACAGATATTGCACTGGCGGGATTTGCCAAGAAGATAATCAAGAAAACCATCATTAGGACAATGGATATTCTACCAATTGTCTTGCCATCTTGTCCCAATTTCACAACCATATCCCTCATCACCTTGCAGCATTATTCTCCTAAATCGACAACAACAGGCACAATTGATGCGTGACCCTCGTTTTGTTTTACTGACCTCTCTCCAATGAAAATGTTAGTACGTCTTACTCGTTCGATATATAAGAAACTTTCCCTACTTATGTTTATCAGTGTAGTCCCGAAACTGGGTCGTGAAATTATTTCGCCCATCATCTAAGCTTGGACGCATAGTCCAATTTATGACGAATTGATCAATTGGTTTAACGATAGACTTCATGGTAGCCTGAATTTCCAAAGCCTCGATACTCCAAGAATTGCTTTTAG
>JAQTYS010000109.1:3058-8796 GCA_028688175.1 Methanothrix sp.
TTTTGCCTGGCGCATCTCTTGGGATGCCGTCTCGATTGAATCCGCCAGATCCTGGTGTACACCGATCTCAGCTAAAACAACATTGTTTTCGTAAGGAAAGAGCGAAAGCCAAATGTATGTCTCATGCTAGCTTGTCTCATGGAGATTGATCTGATTTGCCCAAAGACAAGAACGCCCTATTAGCCGTCTTCGGCGCTTGCGTTGCCATCTTCTGGCCGGGCGCTCTCACCTTCGGTTTTCCCGGAGTCATGGCTCCCATCTGGCAGGAGATGTTTCACGTAGGTCGGGCCGCCACGGGCTTGACCATCTTCTTCATGCTCGCCGCTGTGGGCGCTTTCATGTTCCTGGTGGGCCGCTGGCAGGAGCGCTGGGGCTTGCGACGCATGATCGTTCTTGGCGTAATTCTCACCGCCTTCGCCTCGCTCGTGGTTTCTGGAGCCGGATCGATTTACACCGTCTACCTCTGGGCTTTTATTAACGGAATGGCCTCCAGCTTCGTCTACGTCCCGGCCCTGACACTGGTACAGTGGTGCTACCCGAAAAGGAGGGGCCTGGTGGCAGGTCTGGTGAGCATGGTCTTTGGCATCTCGGCTGCCATCATGTCGCCGCTCTTTGCAGAGATGCTCTCTGCCTTCGGCTATCAATTAATGAACCTCCTTTTGGCCGTTCTCACCCTTTCCATCGGCCTTCTGGGAGCTTACCTTGCTAAGGCCCCTCAGGCCTGGGAAGACGCCGCCTCTTATCGACGTGCCGGGAGCGCTGCCGCAAAACCAGCGCCGCAGGTCGTAACCTCATCAAGATCCTTTACCGTAAAAGAGAGCCTGCACACCAGAAGCTTCTGGCTACTCTGGATCACCTGGACCTTTGCAGGAGCTGCAGGCGTCTCCATGACACTTCTCGCCACTGAATATGGACTCTTCCTGGGCTTTTCCTTGCCTTCAGCCATCCTCATCCTGACTGCCTTCAATCTCACCAACGGAATAAGCCGCATCATCAGCGGCCTCCTTTCCGATCGGTTTGGGCGAAATCAGGTCATGAGCCTGGCCTTCCTGGCTGCAGCCTTTGCCTACTTCCTCCTTCCCTGGGCCGATGGTCTGGGGGCCTGCACTCTGCTGGCAGCATTGGTAGGCTTTTCCTTCGGCACACTCTTCTCAGTCTCTGCACCATTGGTGGCGGACTGCTTCGGCCTGGATCACTTTGGAGCCATCTTCGGCCTGACCTTCGCTGCCTACGGCTTTGTGGCCGGGCCGCTGGGGCCCACCCTCTCAGGATACCTGCTGGATCTGACCGGGGACAACTTCTTACTGGTCTTCTTCTATCTGGGCGCCTTCTGTCTGCTGGCAAGCTTTTGCATCCGCCAGGTTGTGCCGCCGCACCAGGGGTGATGTGATATTATTGGTTTCAATTAGGCTCGATCTTTGCTAGTATTATCTCGAACTCGATGTAGGAAAGTGCAAAGTCCCGAAACACTCGGGACTTCACAGACGAAAAAGGCAAAGCGAAATTGAGCTAGACGATCACCTTTGCGCTCTCTATCTTAACCTCTTTTATCGGCCGGTCGTTGGCTCCCTTCTTCACCTTGGCCATAGCATCCACCACATCCATGCCCTCGATCACCTTCCCGAAGACAGGATGTTTGCTGTCCAGGAAATTGTTGTCCACCAGGTTGATGAAAAACTGACTGCCGCCAGTGTTCGGCCCGGCGTTGGCCATGCTGATGGTACCCCGATCGTTCTTGTTCTTGCGGCTTAGCTCATCCTTGATGGCATAGCCCGGACCCCCACAGCCTGTACCGGTGGGGTCTCCGCCCTGAACCATGAAGCCATCTATGATGCGGTGAAAGATTACTCCGTCATAAAATCCCTTTTCGACCAGCTTTTGGAAGTTGCCCGATGTGATGGGCGTGTCCTTGTAAAGCTGCAATGTGATGTCACCCATACTGGTCTTAAGCAGTACTTTGACACCATCTGTGTTTGATTTTCCCTCAACCATATTTATCAATCCAATTAAAATAATTAAGATACCATCTTGGCCTCGATTATCTTTACATCATTGAGAGGCCGGTCATTGGCATCAGTTGGGACTTTGCCAATGGCATCTACCACATCCATTCCGGCAACTACCTTTCCGAAGGCTGGATGTTTGCTATCCAGGAAGCTGTTGTCCACCAGATTGATGAAGAACTGACTGCCGCCAGTGTTCGGCCCGGCGTTGGCCATGCTGATGGTACCGCGATCGTTTCGATTGTGATCGGTAAACTCATCTTTGATGGTATAGCCCGGTCCGCCCATGCCTGTGCCCTCCGGATCTCCGCCCTGAATCATGAAACCGTTTATGACTCTATGGAAGATCACTCCATTGTAAAATCCCTTCTCCACCAGGCTCTTGAAATTTCCTGTCGTAATGGGCATGTCGTCGTAAAGCTGAATTGTGATATCGCCCATGCTGGTCTTCAAGAGAACCTTGGTCGCACTATCGTCTCCTGCCGCAGACGCAGAGCCTATGGCCAGGGCCAGCACCAGAATGCTGAAGGCTAAATAGAATATACTTCTCGTCATCTAGATCTACTATATCGATAATAAATTAAAGCCTTTCCCAGGAGTTGAGTAGTCTCTCTTCATTTAGTTGACCGATCTTTCGGGATCGCATGGATGGCAAGAGTGCGAGTTGATTGTATTCGATTGACTCACCACAAGTGCCATTTTAAGCTGATGAGGTCTTTTGCTGCGGTTTTCATGTTCAACAACTTATAACGTCGGGGTAAAGGGGTGGAGAAAACCCGTCCCCTTCAGGGGATGGGATGAATCGCACCCCTTTCATTACTTTCACGCCGCACAGATCAACTATATCTATACTGGCCGCAATCTCTGTGCAACCGTTAACCTTCAGACTTGCTTGGTCGGGAATACAAGTCAGTTGCCTGTACCATGTACCCTGTAAAGTCGAACTTGGATTGGGCAACAACGTAGTAGGCGCGGACTGCGTCGAATTCAAGCCTGTGGAGAACCCGAAGGTGCTCTGTGAAGCAGGAAGCCCTGCCCGTTCAGGGGCATGGGAGGAAGTCACTATCGGCAGACCACCAAATTTGGACGTGATATCGTAACATCTTCATACAACTCTGAGGAAAATCGAGCCACATCTCACGTCTTCATAGCCCGGCTTTCATCGATCACAATATAGTCCTTGATTGCCACCACTGAAGCAAAGGGGATGAGCACAAACCTTCCGTCCTCCCTGTATTTCGAACGGTTCAGCTCACGGTTCGGCTTGACCAACAGGTCCACCAGCTTTCCCGTCTGCACCTCAAAGATCATATCCTCCAAATCGCCCAACACCATACCATCGATGTTTACGATCTCTTTTCCAGCAATGCTTCCCGAGAACACCTTTCCCATTCCCCTCACCTATAATCCCTTTCATTTGATAAATGCATTATCTGTAACCGATGAGCGATGCAGGCTCCACCTTAATTCCACCCTTGAACCTCTCGCTGATCCTCTCATAATAGCTGACCATGTTCTCCTCCACGCTCGGCCTGACCTTCTTCAAAGACTCTCGGAAATGGTTCATCTCCACTTTCACCATTTCCTCGCGCAGGGCCAGCATGGCCGCTTCGCGGCAGAGCGAATCGAGATCCGAGCCCACATAGCCCTCCGTCAGCTCTGCCAGCTCCTCTAGGTTGACATCCTCGCCCTTGGGCATCTTCCCAGTCTTAATCTTGAGAATCTCATGTCGCCCTAATTTATCAGGCGGCCCGACCAGGAGCAGGCGATCAAACCGTCCTGAGCGCAAAAGCGCCGGGTCGAGGATATCCGGCCGGTTGGTGGCACCTATGACCACCACATCTTTGAGCGTCTCCAGTCCGTCCAATTCTGCCAGGAGCTGATTTACTACTCGTTCCATGACATGACTGCCTTCATCCGTGCCCCGCATGGGTGCAATGGAGTCCAGCTCATCGAAGAAAATGATGGTGGGAGAGACTTGCCTGGCTTTTCGGAATATCTCCCTGATGGCCTTTTCCGACTCGCCCACCCACTTGGAGAGCATTTGCGGCCCCCGCACGCTGATAAAGTTGGCAGCGGTCTCATTGGCCACCGCCTGGGCGATCATGGTCTTTCCTGTGCCTGGTGGACCGTAGAGCAGAATTCCCTTGGGCGGACGTATGCCCATCAGCCGGAACTTCTCAGGTTGCTTGAGGGGCCATTCAATAGCTTCGATCAGCTCCTGCTTGAGTGATCCCAGGCCACCCAGATCGCCCCAATGCACGCGCGGAACCTCTACCAGGACTTCTCGCATGCAGGAGGGCTCGATCTCCTTTAGAGCTTCCTCGAAGTCTTCAGCCATAACCAGCATCTTCTCCATGATCTCGGGAGGTATCTCGTCCTCTGTGGTCAGATCCGGCAGGTAGCGGCGCAGAGCTCTCATGGCTGCTTCCTTGCAGAGGGCGTTTATGTCAGCGCCCACAAAACCGTGCATTCTGTCTGCCAGGCCCTCCAGGTTCACGTCTTGCGAGATGGGCATGCTGCGCATGTGGATCTGTAAAATCTCGATTCTTCCAGATCGATCGGGAACTCCTATCTCGATCTCCCGGTCGAATCGGCCGGGCCGGCGCAGTGCCGGATCGATGGCTTCTTCCCGATTGGTAGCTCCGATCACCACCACCTGGCCGCGCTCTTTTAAGCCGTCCATCATGGCCAGTAGCTGGGCCACCACCCTTCTTTCCACCTCGCCGGTGACATCACCTCGCTTGGGGGCGATGGAGTCGATCTCATCGATGAAGATGATGGAAGGAGCCGCCTTTTGGGCATCATCAAAGATCTCGCGCAGGCGCTGCTCGCTCTCGCCGTAATACTTGGACATTATCTCCGGTCCGGCAATGGAGAAGAAATTGGCTCCGCACTCATTGGCTACCGCCTTGGCTATGAGGGTCTTTCCCGTACCAGGCGGCCCGTAGAGCAGAACGCCCTTGGGCGGCTCAATGCCCAGCTTTTGAAATACCTCGGGGTGCTTTATGGGCAGCTCAATTACCTCTCGCACCCGTTGCACCTCTGAACGCAGTCCGCCCACATTCTCGTAGGTGGTTCCGGTGGCTTTAACGGAGCGAACGCTCTTGGCCGGCTTTTCCAGCAGCAAGATCTCGGTTCGTTCGCATATGATCACCACATCGGCGGGATGGGTCTCGGTAACCACCAGAGGCACAGCCTCCATGCGCCCCACAAAAGGATGAGCTGCTGAGCTCATGATGGGGAGAATATCGCCTGCTACGACCGGTCGCTTCAGTGTCTGGCGGCGGATCATATCTGCTGCCTCATCCCCATAATGCATATGCGAGCCGGAGGGCGGAGCCAGGACTATGCGCTGAGCATCGGCGAACTTGGCTTTGCTTATCTTCACTTTGTCTCCAATGCCCACTCCCGCGTTCTGGCGAATGAAGCCATCTATCCTGATGTAATCCTGAGACCAGTCCTGCCGGTCGGCACGCCAGACCTTGGCTGCCGTAAGTCTCTTTCCAACAATCTCAATGATGTCGCCGGGAGAGAGTCGCAGCGTGAGCAGTGCATTAGGGTCCAGGCGAGCGATGCCCCGCGCCGAGTCATTGGGATAGGCTTTGGCCACCTTGAGGAGAATATCTTTCACTTCCCGCACACCGTGTCTTTATTTTAGCCCAATCGATATAAGTTTATCCGACTCCGAAGCTAATTTTATCGTCATATTTGATAGTAATCTATTTAATATTT
>JAQTYS010000110.1 GCA_028688175.1 Methanothrix sp.
GGCACAGCAGAAGTATTCAGCAAGCTTCAGCTAGAACAATTCATACCCGCTTGAATTAATTTTTGTTATACCCAGGAGAAATCATTAGGCAGCGCCGTATTTTTTCAGGATCTTATAAACTTCGGTCATCGGCTGCGGGGCGAGAGCCCAAGCACGAGCGCGCGAGCACGCGGACGGACCGCAGGAGAGGCCGGCTAAGCCCGGACTTGGTTAATAGATAAAGCCAAATACAAAATAATCTAAGTTCCATTACTATGTGATATCGTCCATTCAAAACAGCAATTTGAACAACGTTTCGATAAATAATTATTTTAAAGTTTTTATAATATCTTCTGATAATTTAATTGTATCTGATACCATCTGTTTTTTTGAATTCTCTGTACCAAGTACTATTTTATCATAATCACAAGCACCTCGTCTAATGCTTAGATCTTGGAGGTCTCCTGCAATTGCTGTTTCTCCATTATCGATCAAGTGATTTTTTAGTCTCTTGTGGTCTTCAGCATTATTCTTAGGTTTAAAGTCATAATTATCAATTGCGTAATTGCGCACATATATAAAGGCCGCGAAATACGCTCTGCTCACTGCTGCTCTTTGCGAGGCTTCCAGAGAGCATGGACCATATTGTTCTCCAACAAGATATTTTGCCACATACAAACACTCGCTTTCGTTAAAGGCCATATTATTTTACTCCTGTGAGATATAATCAGTTGTCAATAAAAACCAGCCACTCTTATTAACAAGTAACGGGCTATACTCTTTTCGGATTTCCCTAATTCGATCCATAACACTGTCGTCATAGGTAGTCTGCCTTACGTTGATTGTTATATACTGATCATCTGCGTCTGATGCGATCTCCAATGAGAACACTGAATCAATACTGAACTTCTGATGAATCTTTTCTGACACTATTGGCAAAAGATCCACCATGTCTAGATGGTGAACTAAGTAATCACGCACTGATGATTGGTTTGGGATATTTAGATCAAGCTTAGCCAATTCATCATCTATTTTCATTCCTATCGTCCCTTCCAAGTCTATTATTCGCGATACCTGACCAATTTGGGAGATCGGTACAATAACACCGACGTTAATAATTATGCGTTCCAACCTATTAACTTCTTCGGTTAATTTAGTAACAATACTTCTGAGTTCCTTGATCTCATTCTCGTGTTTTAGATCCACTGCAAATGAAGACGACCAGTCTATGAATAAATCTTGTGGCTCTTGGTTCTGCAATCTGAATATCTGGTCTTGAGGATATGGAATTGCGTCCCCAGCCATTACTTATGCACCACCAATTTTATTTATTATCGCTGATATTTTTTCCTCAAGGTTTGCAGTGAAATCTAAGACACTTGCGATATCATTGCCGTTCCTATACACGAATTCTACGTAGTATGTATTTCCCCCAGATGGAACTCTTTGCCCAATGCTGATATCAAACCACTTTTTATCCGTCTGAACACCATTTTTGGGTATTATCCGAATTGATCCTTCCGCAGATTCTGCGCCCAATATCTCATCAAATACTCTATATCGATCCCCCGAGAAGTTCTTTATCGCGTCGATTGGATTATCATTTTGGACCGTGGCCGAGCCTGATAGCTCAACGAGGTTTACATCCGTATCTAAGTTCAATTTGAAATCTGTTCGAGATAAATCGACTATATCTCTAACCGAAGCCACAATGTTATCGATAACGGTACCATTGCAGGCAATGATCTTTTTTGGCTCATTCAATTCAATGAAACATGGTGCTTTCGCGGGGTCGAACACCTTGGCAGCTACGGCAGGCCCACTAACGTAAATCCTAGCACCGCTTTGTAATGGCTGAGGCGGCACTTGTATTATATAACCCCTCGATTTTAGCGAATTCAATATCTCGGGATAGGTGAAAGGATAATAGAGCGTATTAAATACGAATGCAACGTGATATTTTTGAGGTATAATTTTCATGGCTTTGGCCTCGCCCAGTGTGCCATAACTCATAGATGATTACCTATATAGACTTTAGGTGCAAGTCTTGGACTTTAGTTGCAGAACCGACTATATACACGAAGCCATTTTAATTGCTCAATTTTTTCCCCAAGCCCATCTCTTATCAATGGACATATCTTTTGGTGTGGCATATTTAAACGGATGAATCCATCGAAACGTTTTTCGTCTCTTACTCCCTACAGCATGACCAAGAGGGAGACCCGAACAGAAATGGCTAGTACCCCAAAAACTGATAAAAAGCCTATCGAGACTTATGAGCACAAAGATAAGCAGCGGCTCAACAATCTGCCGGTGGGCTAGGGTCACGCCTGAGATCGTCCGGGAGGAGAGCAGCAGGATGAGATCTTACGATCCGCATCTCGATCCCCAGCTCGTCTGGGCTGGAAAGGCGGAGCACACCTCTTTTTGCATTCTTACAGTCTCTTTGCACGTACATGAACGAATCGATCCGCGCACCATCATCTCTGCAGCAAGCAGGAAGAGCGGTCTCGGAGCCAAGCAGGCCTCTTTATTCGAGTTTTCCAGTGAGAACCTGCCTGTGCGTAAAGCCATAGATTATCAGCAGAAGGTGCAAATATAAAAATAAATATGCGATGTTTTTTGCCTTTTTCATGCTCGCCTTTCATCATCCTGAACATCATTATGAAATCTTACGTGGGCGCGTTTAGGATTACCTTGAATCGCTTCTCCACGCTTGAATGGCATCTTCCATATCTTTCACAAAGACTAACATTGTTCCGTCTTGACGAACTGCCTCTTTGCGTCCGACCACCCGACAAATTCCACCAATTTCGCGCGCTAAATCGTTCTCCAATGTCAAAAGTCGTCCTTTGGCTATATTTCTCGGAGTATCAGCGGCTCCATTAAATGCACGCTCAATATTTTCCAAACATTGAGAAAACGCCACGGAGATCATGCTAAACTCTTCTGCATACTCATTTGGATGCAGTTTTATTTGCGTCCATATCCAGTCTTCTGGACTTTTTGTTCCTGGAAGAAAGATTAACTTGATCGGCTGGCCATAGTTAGCGGCGGCTTGCTTTACTTCAGCTTCCTTATCATGAGCGTCGCCATCAAGTACAAATATAAAATTTTCAAGTTGATTGAACTTAGCCAGCGCTCGCACGTGGCTAGGAAATTCGTCTTTGCCTGTGTCTTTCCCGACCTCTATATCCGAAGGCGTTAGATTTAATTGAGGATTTAAGACATCTAATACACCACGTAATAATGCTTCTGCCACCTCATCTTCGCACAATATTGAGAGTTTATCTATAGAACGACCATAAAATGATTTTTGGATGATGTCTCGATATGGAGGATGGACCTCAACATTGTTATCCGCTGTACGCTCCAAGAAAATGCGACCTTCTACGGGCACAGACTCAATAATTACTGGACTATGGGTAGTAACAATAATTTGCAGATTATTTCGCAGAGCAAGTCGCTGAAGCTCCAACATAATTTGTTGCTGAGTGAATGGGTGTAACCCTGCCTCAAGCTCGTCAATCAAGATCATAGCATTGTTATATCTTGAAATATCTTTAGACATTCGCAGTATTGCTCGTTCTCCCGCTGACATATGGAATTCTGAATACAAAGGATGTCCGCCATCTTCTCGCTCAGCAAATAGTATGTCTTTTTCTTTATATGACATAAGGAATATATGAAGGTAGCGCAAAGGCAAAATTCTATACGCAAAGGTCAGAAGATCAACAGAGATTTCCTCTTTGTTTATTGATTCCTGCTGCCCAAGTTGAAGTACGCCTCGCACTTCAGATGGATTGCTTAAATGTGACATGGTGCGTAAGTAGACCAATCTTTCTGGTTGGCGTCCACCTTTTAAGCCAAGAAAGCTCTTATTCCAATTCTTCTTTCCACGAGACCAACGCATGCGATAGCGCGACCCTTCGTAGATGTAATAAAATTCAAGACTTGTCGGAGCACTTATATCAGATGGATAATCCTTATTATTTGCCAGAAAATCTGGAAATACTGTGGATGGAACAAAATCGCGAAGACCACTGTCTGGCACCTTATAGGCACATGCTAACGCGGATAAAATTGTTGATTTTCCACATGCATTCGGTCCAGACAGAACACTTACAGGATAATTAAAACGCACATTCAGGTTTCGTATGCCCCGCAGACCGTCAATATGAACTTCTTCCAAGAAGTAATCTAGATGAGGCTTTTTGCCTCGAAGTTGGTTCCAGACTTGATTCAAATGATACTTTAGCATAACATCTGCTTTTTTTTTGGTGTTTTGGTTTAATAATCTGGCGGTCGAGGCCACCCTCGATCCAGCTCGACCTGATTGCAGCTGCCCAAGCAGAACCTTGCCCTTTGATGTGTGTCCACATGGCCATCTCTGCTCAAGATCGAAGCCACGATCCTGGCGAGGTGGGAGGGCAACTTCACCTCGCTCCAGCCCCAAATCCTTTTCTTGCTGGCGAACACATATTTAATGTGAAAATCCTTTTTGTTCTCGTCAATTTTCATACTCATGGGTGCCCAATCGAGCATATAGGTTTCTTATTTCTATAATTTTTCTAAAAAAATCAAACTGCGCGCGGCCACCCCACCCTAAAGGGATAGGGTATACTTCGGGCCGCACGCTTCGGTTAGCTGGATTCCATAAAAATCTGAATCTTCGGTTTCCAGTATCTGCTCATCAGAATTATTTCGCATCTGAGTTTGATTGCATGATACGCTTGTTAATCAATCTCCAGAAAATATGAAATCCGGGCGAGGGTTCACTTCATCCCCAACCTAAAAGATGGGGAATTCGTGCCCCTCCGCACTCCCGTTGTATTAATATGCAGCCTAATCCCTGGACAGGTAATCATAAAGAAAAGCTGCAACCAGCGCACCTGCTATCGGTCCTACGATATAGATAGGAAAGAAGTGCCAGAGGCTGCTCTGTCCAAGAATGTAGTCTCCCAGATACGGTCCGAATGTCCTGGCTGGATTTAGTGACGCACCGGCAATGTTTCCTGTGGTGGTGATAATTCCGCCTACAGTAAGCCCTATTATCAGACCGGCCCAACCCTGAGGCGCCCTTTCATCTACGGCCACTCCCATGATGGTCAGCATGAGGAGAAATGTGCCTATCGCCTCAGCCAATATCGCCTGGCCATAGGTTATGCCAGGGAAGGGAGCAGTCGCACCCAGGCCGCCGACTCTGACGGCGTCCATTCCTACTGTTGCCGCAAAGAGAAAGCTGGCCAGAGAGGCGCCCGCGATTTGGGCAACAATGTAGGGGCCGACATCTTTAACGGAAAAACGTTTTGTCGCCCAGAGGGCAATGGTTACCGCCGGGTTGAGATGGGCTCCCGAGATCCTGCCCAGAGCATAAATGGAGGCGGTGATGGCTATGGCAAAGGCCATGCCGATGGCAAACCAGTCTCCCAGGCCACCCAGCGCCCCAATGCCTATGTTAAAAGGATTGGGGGGGCTTGCCGGACTTGCTCCTCTGGCAATCATAAGTGTGATGGCAGCCGCACCAGCCCCGAAGTAGACCAGCACAAAAGTTCCCACCAGCTCAGCCAGGGACCTCTTCATCAATGACATTGCTATCACACCTCGTGGTAGACGGAATAGCAGGGCTTGCAGAGTATTCTGGGAAGCTTTCTCTGAAGCTTCTTGGCTGGGAAAGGATAGCCTCCTTCCCAGACCTCTACCTCTTCACGCACTAAGTGATCCATGCAAACCCCCATCCCACAGACGATACAAATGGCCACTGCATCAGTATCTTTTTTCTCCAGGGAACACATGTAGCATTTCATAACGTCCTCATTTCATAGCAGTCCTCTGCAATCTCATTTTATGTTCTCTAGACCGCCTCTTTATACTGGCAATAAGCGTGTCTGAAGTCTACCAAAGACGCAGAAGCGCATCCTTTGCAAACCCTTGCCGGCGATGCGGGCGTCTCTTTGTGCAGAGCGATGATGTTGGTCATAATGGTTGCAGTTACCGGCTCGCTGGTGAGCAGGCAGGGATAGTCGGCCAGCCTCATCAAGGCAGAGAAGCGGACGGTTATGGCGCAGGCTGGATAGGCGTAGCGCTGAGGATTCATGAGAACCTCATTCTTGTGAATGGGCTCTAGGTCGATGTCAAAGCCGGAGACCTTGGGAACCAGTCTGCCGCCCAGACCGTTTCTCTGCCTCATGGATTTATCAAGAAGCTTCCAGCCGCGATAGATCATGTCCATGAAGTCGCAATTGTGCAGCTCTGCAGCCGCGCCTCGGGTGGGATAGAGCTGGACATAATTATGGAATCTCTTGGTGAGCAGATCCACGACCATTACCGCATTAAATCCGTCCAGCTCCAGTATGTACTCCACAGCAGCCGCAGAGGAGCCTGTGGCCAGGCTGAGGAGCTGATATTCGTTTTTAATCTTATCGGCAGCTTTGTTGAGGGTTGAGTCCATGACATCAGTAGTGGCCTCGATTACAGCCATGACAACATCGTCCTTGCACATGTTGAATGTGGACTGTGCAATGTGATGAGATATGTCACCCACGCAGTAAGCGGGAACAGTCAGAATATTACCATAATGAACGCCTTCGTTCATGGCCTCTTTTACTGTTTGCATCATTTGCTTTTTATACAATGACATGTATTTGCGCACATCGAAGGACTGGTGGCCAAAAGCGTCCATCAGCTTGCCCTGTGCCTCGATGGGGCTCTCATAGATGTACTTGACCTCAGCGATCTCTCTTTTAACCGCTTCTGCAAGAGTTGCTCCCTTCTCAACCTGGGCAGCGAAGACCTCGCCAATGCCGTAGGAGGTGTTCATGCCCCAGGATTTGGCAGCCAATATGGCCTGTTTGTGGGCATCTGGAATATCAATTGTCTTCAAGATTCGATTAACCACATTGCTGGTGCTGCCCGGGATGAGCGCAAAGTCCACCACGCAGGTGGGGCCGTAAAAGCCGCCATATCTCCTGGCCGCCTCCAGGCCGATCAGGGCCTCAGCCCGTCCTACAGCGCCAATGAAAGCATCCAGGCTCTTCTTGAACTTTTCATCTTCCTCGCAGATGATCTCCAGAATAGCCGGTGTCTGATAATGCTCAACAAAGGGATCATCCTCCGGCCGGATGGTTTTGGTGAGAGAGGAAAGAATATTGAAATGAGCATTTACTGAGTCCATATGAAGTTTAAAAACTGATTTGGACTGATTATCAATCGCCTTCATTTTATTGACTACATCCAGATAGGCTCTGGTGTCCTCAACAAGAAAGCTGGTCCCTCTCTTTTTCATCACGGTCTCAACATCGGCATGCTGGGCCGAAAGAGCTTCACTTATTATTTTTCTATACAACTCAGACATGTAATTCACCAAATCCTCGCATTGAGATTTGCATAATTTTAGATAGATAGGGCAAAGATAAATGATGATTATGGCAATCTTGTTTCTAGCTAGTGAGTTCAATAGATTTCGTAGCTTACTTTACTACTATAATATTAGTAATCAGGTATAAATTTTTCGGTTTGTAATGCGGTCATCATTGTGCTGCAAGAAGATACTTATAGAATTAAATCCAACAATATGCATCAGCCGGACTAGTAAATTAAATTAAGATAAGGAGGTTTTGAAAACGGATCAAAATTTGGCTCATGATGCCGAGCTGGACTGTGTGGGCCTCTTTTGCCCCATGCCTATCGCGAAGACTAAGGAAGAGATTGAGAACATAGAGTTGGGGCAGGTTCTGAAAGTAGAAGCGGACGATCCTGCCGCCGAAGAGGATATCACCCGCTGGGCTAAGAGGGCCGGCCACGAAGTCCTTCAGCTTGAGAAGTCCGGAAATATCATTACCTTCTGGATAAGAAGAAAGAAGTAGATGATGGTGATCGTATTATGAGCAAAATCCTTTATGTTCAAACCAGCGGACTGGATACTCCGGAGAGACTTTATGCACCCTTTATTTTGGGCATGACAGCTCGGGCGATGGATGCAGAGGCCTCCATATTCTTCATGATCAAGGGCATAACTGCAATGAAGAAAGGAGAGGCTGAGAAGATCAAGATAGGAAGCTTTCCCTCCCTCAAAGAGGTCATTGACCAGGCCCTAGCTTCCGGGGTGAAGATGTACATCTGCGAGCAGAGCACCCAGCTCCTAGGAATTGCCAGGGGCGACTTCATACCAGAGGCTAAGATCGCAGGCGCTGGAACTCTTAACGACTTGGCTTTGGATGCAGACTCAACCATCAGCTTCTAAGAATTAGGATATTTGTTAGATAAGTAGAAAAGGGCAAGTGGAAAAATGTGCGGAATATATCTCGACTATCAGTCAGCGTCTCCCGTGGACCCCAGGGTCGCCGAATTTGCCGGACGTTTTCTCTCCAGCGACTATGGCAATCCTTCCTCTCTGCATTCTCGGGGCCTGGCTGCAAAAGCCGCTCTGGAGGAAGCGCGATCGAGGGTAGCTGAGCTGATAAATGCAGAAAGTCCGGAGACCATCGTCTTCACATCAGGCGTTACTGAGGCCAACAACCTGGCCATCCGGGGAGCGGCGCTGCGTAATGCTGCCAAGGGCAAAAATCTGCTGGCTAGCCTTATCGAACACATCTCCGTGCTTAATCCACACAAGGACTTGAAGAAGGTCGGCTTTGAACTCAATTGGGTCCCGGTAGACGCAATGGGCATAATTGATCTGGCCGCACTGGAGAGCCTGCTTTGCAAGGAGACGGTGCTCACCTCGGTGATGTACGCCAACAGCGAGATTGGAACTATTCAGCCCATAAAAGAGGTAAGCGATCTTGTGCATGAAAAAGGGCAATTCCTGC
>JAQTYS010000111.1:0-1843 GCA_028688175.1 Methanothrix sp.
GCTCTGGACATTGGGAGCATGAGCTAGAGATGATAATAACCATCAGCGGCGCTCCAGGAACGGGCACATCAACTCTGGCTCGTTCTCTCTCCTTGCAGTTAAAACTGCGCTGGGTCAATTCAGGCGATCTTTTTCGTAAGATCGCTGCTGAGAAGAATATCACCGTCCGGGAGATGAACCGCCTGGCCGAGAGAGGTCCTGAGATCGATTATCTCATCGATGATGCTCAGAAGGTTCTGGCCAGGGATGGGGGCGGGATTTTTGAGGGTCGGCTGTCCGGGCATCTGCTGCCGGCTGATTTGAAGGTCCTTTTAAAGGCTGATCTGCGCACAAGAGCTGAGAGGATCGCCAAACGCGAGGCAAAGCTGACTGAAGATGCCATGCAGGAGACGCGTGCTCGAGAGGAGAGCGAATCCCGGCGGTATAAAATGTATTACAACATTGATATCAGCGATTTTTCTGCTTATGATCTGGTCGTTGATAGCGGCAAGTTCGATGAAGCGGCGACGTTGGCAATTGTGCTTGCAGCCGTGAGGGTCAGCTCGTGTCAGTGATTCATCGCGCTGATAGGGCTGAGAAAGCCGAAAAACCATCGAATCGCGGATCGCCGCGCTCTTCTTCTGGACCGTCCTCTGCTTCGCCATCGTCTACCTCATCATCTGCGTCAGCATCCAAATATCCTCAGATTCTTCCTTCCGATCGGTCTCGGTCTGTATTGGTAAAGCGAAGCGGCAAGACCAATCCTGCCTACGGCACCCCGCCCGAGGAGCGCAGCCTCAAAATGCATATGAATTTGGGGGCCATCAATCTGGACAAGACCTCCGGGCCAACCAGCCACGAGATCGCTGCCTGGGTGAAACGCATCTTGGAAGTAGAGAAAGCAGGCCACAGCGGCACCCTGGACCCCAAGGTGACGGGAATCTTGCCCGTTCTCCTGGGAGACGCGACCAGGATTATGGATACTCTTCTCCTGGCTGGAAAGGAGTACATCTGCCTGATGCGGGTGCATAAGCCCCAGCCCAATAAGCGTCTCTTTGATATCTGCAAAGAATTCATGGGACCTATCTTCCAAAAGCCTCCCTTGAAGAGCTCGGTGGTTAAGGAGCTGCGCATTCGCACCATCTATTATCTGGATGTTCTGGAGATTGAGGAGCAGCGTGTGCTCATGCGCGTGGGCTGCCAGGCGGGCACCTACATGCGCAAACTTTGCTTTGATATCGGCCTTGCTTTAGGTACGGGGGCAAACATGGAGGAGCTGCGGCGCACGCGAGCTGGTCCCTTCCGAGAGGATGAGACGCTGGTCACTCTCCACCAACTGACTGATGCCTATGCTGCCTGGAAGGAGACGGGCGACGAGACAGGCCTGCGGCGCTGCATATTGCCAGTGGAGGCGGCCTTGCGGCATCTTCCCCGGCTGGTCATAGCCGATAACGCTGTGGATGCCATCTGTCACGGCGCGCCCCTGGCTCTGCCCGGGCTGCTTCGCCTGGAGACAGACATAAGCAAGGGCGATATTGTGGCCCTCTTTACTCTGAAAGGAGAGGCAGTGGGCATTGGCAGGGCTGATATGAACAGCCGGGAGATGCTCGATGGCAAGACAGGAATTGCCGTTCTGACCGAAAGGGTAATAATGGAGCCGGGCACGTATCCCAAGGCGTGGAAGCTGGCCGAAAGGGATGCTTCCCGGGCAGCGAAAATCGCTGCCAAGAGCTGAAAACTAAAAATCCAATCTGTGCCGAGGTCGTCTAGCGGTAGGGCGCCAGCCTGGAGTGAGTTTCTCCTGGATAGCTGGTGATCCGCAAGGGTCTCGTGAGTTCGAATCTCACCCTCGGCGCTTTTCTTA
>JAQTYS010000111.1:1943-8725 GCA_028688175.1 Methanothrix sp.
TGCTAAGAAATGCGATAATTACAATGCAAGTTCTCCGACAAGTGCCATTGCTTCAACTATGAAATGCTAAAAAGCAGAAAAGAGAGCCAACTAGCTCTCATTCAACGGCGGATAGACGAATCTGCCTTCATGTGTTTCCAGGAAGTCGTCTGGCAATCCCTGGAATCTCGTTAGATATTCCTGGTGGATCGCCTCTGGATTCAAGTCCTTGAATAGTTCTGGATAGAACCATTTTGCCATATACGCTATGCTTATAAAGTGTCTCGTCGCACCTATGATGTCGCCCGTGGTCACATAGACTCGCCCATTTTTTACTGCATCGACCTGGGATAATTCAGGTCGATTCATGATCTCATCTCTTGCGTCAGCCAGATCGCTTTCATTTGTACCTAGATAATAAACATGGTCGTCCTGCGCTTTCAAGTACTTGATAATGATATCCGGATTGCGTTTCATTACTTCTTCTGGATCCACTGTGGGGTAGTCAGATAGATCGGCGAAGATGTTGTTTCCGCCTGCCATTGTTACCTTTTCATGATATCCAGAGCCTTTCGCACCAGTATTGTAAGGCGTCCAGGATTCAAAGAAAACCTTAGATCTATCACTATCAGGTATTTTTTCAATCCGTTCTTTGATTGTATCCATTACGTTTTTATAAAACTTAATAAACTCTTCAGCATTCTCTTCCTTATCAAATATATATCCAAGCGTTCTGATTTCATCCACATAGGTAGATGGTCTCCAGCAGTCGAATGCCACTATCGTAGTGTTAGGCAGGTTTTTGGCATTTTCATCGAACTTTGATGTATCTACTATCACTAAATCTGGATTAAGGCTGAGTATTGCCTCGTAGTCGCCGTTAGCGAACGTCGGCAATTTGTTAAATTCAGGAAAATACTCATCCGCTTCTTTGATATTATTTCTGACGCCTGCTATTTTTTTTGCGTCCAATCCGAGTGCACGCATGGTAATTACATGGTACATAACCGCTGGGATAATCCTTTCAATTGGCTTATGAATGGTAACAGGCACTTCTGTGATGTCTTCTGATCCCATGCTCGGGCGAGTGTATATATTTACGGTAAGTTCCTTTTCCTTCCCATCTATGATCGCCTTTATCTGAGTGATGTCATTCTCGTCGATTTTTCCATCGTAATTGGCATCACTTAGATTGGTAGCGACATTTGTCCCCTTGATTACATCTTCAACATATGCTACATCGTTCTCATCTATCGTATCATCCATGTTGGCATTACCAAATATGCCAAGAGTGAAATCAGGCTCAGCACACAAGCCACTTATGGATGCAGTCAATGTTATCAGTAAAGCTAAGATGATTTTCCAAGACCTATTCATAACATCCCTCATAATTCATACTATTGACTTATTTTATATGAATCTATCTGCTATAACTCAATTATATTATAATCTTTTCATTTATAAATTTAGGGAAAGGTATATAAAATCATACTAATATGTGATAATTGGCGAGTGTTCTGGAAGAACGGAGCTTCGAGAATAATTTGCCATCGCAGAGGTTGTGGGCAATAACTCTCCATTTGCCGCCTGCATCCTCCGCGAATCCTTGGCAAAGGGAGAATCACTACATCCAATTCTATCACATCTCTCTTCGCTTTTATCTCACGAGCCACAAAGCATCTGTTCATGTTTGCCTTTGTGCTTTTGGGTGAAGGGGTTTCAATACTTCTATCAACCTACCCTCGTTTTCATACCGCCTTCTTTAAGTATGACTTATATGGTGAAAAGACATAAATACTCATACTATTATGTGTATATGGGCGAATGACACTATCTGAAAATGTCTGTCAGCCATGGACACACCTCCGCCTGGGCCGTGGGCTGCTTACCATCGGGGCATTCTTCTTCCCCCACGGCCACCCGGCGATCTAGTTGGTAGAGCATGTATCTCTCTGACAGCATCCTTGTCTCGCCATCCTTCGCCAATCAAGCGATCTATAGCAAGTCCCTAGCTCTCTATCCTGCTAAGGAAATCGCTGATTCTAGGGCACTATATAAATTAATTATCTAGAAATTATTCCCTCATGCCTTTGACTTCTTCCAGTACCTGGGGGATTGTGTCGGTATTCTTCCGCACTGCCTTGATGTCCTCACTTATCGGCAATTTTTAACTTTTAGGATCGCGAAGGACGGATTTCGCTGACCGCGGGTCAGCGAGAGTTTCGACGAGAAGTCAAAACATCGGGAAGTCCCCATCCTTTCCCATGAAAAACCTTCGCCTATTAAAGGCTAGGGGGTGTTATCCTATCCACCTCCTTCCGAATATCTATTCGTGATATAATAGACCTGTTTACTCTTCCAAAAAAGGGAAGGCATATCCTCTAAAAAATATCCTTCCAGTCGTTCTTCATGCTGACCACCCGCCAGCCCCATTCCCCAGCTATCTCAAGCCCATTATCCAGTCTTCCCACGCTAGATGCATTATCATAGGCATACTCGCGGATGGGATCATCATGGCGATTTAGTAAACCCAAAGCCAGGCCTTTGCCTGCGGTGGTGAATTTCAGCATTGGAATATCCCCCTCCGAATTGCCGTAGGCTAAGATTGGGCGATGACCGATGTTTTGCATAATTTCCTTAGGCTTTTCTTGACCGTCATCAATTACTAGGATTTCCGGAAGCTTTACCAGCGAGCAGCTACTATTATTTTCAATGAACTGCAACTTAAAGGCGGAGCCAATCACCTGTTCAGAGGGAATCCCGTATACCTCATTTGAAAAGGCACGCACGAAGTCCTCGTCACCTCCCGTCACTATGTAGATCTTGAAGTCCTTGGCTCGCAGATAGCTCAACAGCTCTAACATGGGTTTATACACGCACCTGGTGTACGGCATCCCGAATTCTGAATTCTTGGATATATTGAGCCAGTCTCTTGCCAGACTCATGTAATCATCAGCAGTCAAATTGGAACTGGTGGTTACATAGATTTGCATTGCCTCTTTAGCGCTGAAATTGTTAGAGGCGAATCGTTTGCCAGAGATAATAGAACGAAACGGCTCCGTATCATTCCATTCAGGGTGTTCAGGGGCCATATCGATGACTCGATCGAACATGAAATGAGATTGGACGTAATCAGGATACTCGCACCATAAAGTGCCATCGTTGTCAAAGGTGGCGATGCGCTCAGATGGTTCTACATAGCTCGGATTGCTCCGGTTTGTAACATTTTCCACAAAACTGAGAATGGCATTTTTTGCCGACCCCTCGTTCCAGGATGGCAGAGGATCTATAGTCCCCTGAGTAGATGCCTTGGAATTTATGTCGGCTATGTTTGATTCAAATGCCAATGCCAATAATGGCAAACATGCAAGGGCTACAACAAATAGCACCAAATATTTACTAATCTTCATATTTGTCACCACGCAAATCGATTCTTTGCATTTATTGAGGAATATACATGTGATACATATTTGAAATTTGTGCAGAAGAAGTACAGACTGCATGTAATTATTCTCGCGAATTGTGAAATGAGTGTCCTCCGGATGATTCCGAGAGTTTCCATTTTGAAAGGAGACAACAACCGGGATACATATATATTGGCCAGGGGACATATGAGGTCATCATATGTCAATGCTAATTGGAATGATGATGACCGCCGCAGGGGTTGCTATACTGGGCAAGGTGCTGAAGGAAAGCATCTGGCCTACGACAAACTCAATGAAAGGTGCTCACAACTCCAGTGACAGGGTTATTGAAATTAAGGAGTACGAAATTGTAGATGAAAACCAGAATCAACCACCTGGTGGCTACAAGGTAGAGATCCGCGATTAGGACAAAGATCCAAAGTGTATTTTGAACCAACTGAAATATTGTGCTACAATCTTCAGCAATCGAGCGGAACACGCATATACAATTTAATAATTATTAATAATGGTGATTTCCTGTGGATGGGTTCGCAGCTGCCATCTTATTCCTATGGGCGCTAGGCATACTGATCCTCTCCGGATGGAAAGGACTGGTTAGATTCGGAGTATCTCTGCCATTGCTTGTTCTAGCCATAGATCGTTTGGCTTCTCTAAAAGTATCGTAGAATTATTTGATTTAAATATTTTCATATTATCTGTACCATCATTTAAAATTTTTGTATGGCAGGCAAATTTTTTCGCCTGCCCTCATTTTCTTTTGTCCTTCTGCAATTACAGCCAGCCTTCGGCGATTACTTTGTCCCTGGCTGCCTTAACCACTTTAGCCAACGTACCCATGGAATCAGCATCAACGAATACATTCATCGCGGTTATATTCAGTGGGTCTAAATCCTGTGCTCAAACTTGTATAGGCGAGGTGACGACCGTTGATCACTCTTCCTTCCTTGAGCCAATCCCACAATCTATCCGCCACTTTTTCCTGGAGATTGAGCGAAAGCATTGATGTCTATGGGATAAATGCGTAAGAGAGTGACAAAACCGTTGTCATCCGGGTTGACGCATACCATGTCTGCTTCCTGTTGGATACGCCTACGCAATTCATGCTGGATTTCCATTATGCCGCCCAGTACTGCTTGGAAACCTTCATGACCGACCATCCGACTTTATGGAAATCGCAGCCGATGGCGTCAGCATACTCCATCTGTTTAACGGCCTGCATGTTGGCTTTGATGGCCGTTTTTACCCGCGGGCTGAATTGCATGGGATTTTTTTCAATGTCATAGGACTTAAAACAAAGCCAGGCCCAGCTAATGAAGGCATCGCAATAGAGAAAAGGCTGGCCAAAACCGGTAGGATTGGGATATTTCTCGATCAATTCCCGCACCATTTTCACCGGGTCTACAGCAAAGGCATCGGTGGAACCCATGGTGCAAATAATAGAGATAATGGGTGTTCCCACCGTATAAAGTTCCTCCATCACTTCTTCCAGGTACTCGATATCAATACAGTTAGTTTTATCATCGGTCTCAATATTTACAATGTTATTCATTCCCAGGCCGGTCCAGTCGGTGGAATTCATCTTGCAATAATGGCCCTGCTGTGAGACCAATACTTTGCCGTCGGTGCGAATGCCGGTCAATCGGGAGTCTTTGCCCAGAACGCGGGTCAATGCGTATTTCAAGCCATAGAAATAGCATCCGGAACCGTCGAAAGTACATAGTCCACCGGCAACTGCTGGGTCCCAGCCCAACAAACGAGCTACCATGACTGCGGATTCCAGTTCGGCTAATTCCACATTCCAGGCATATTCACCCTCGATGATATTTGGACTGAATATCTCGGTCAACATGGCCGCGGTCATGGAAGCAATATTGGCTGGAGGGATCACATTGGGCATAGAGAGGGGATGGTTCCAGTTGGACATTCCCTTAGCTTTTATTTGATGTTCCTAAAAAAAGAAGGAATGATAGTATATCTATTTCTTGGATCTGACAACCAGCACTGGCCGCTGCCCCATCCTGGCTACATCAGATGCAACGCTGCCAATGGTGACTTCGTCCAGCCAGCCCTTGCCATGAGAGCCCAATGCGATCAAAGATGCTTCTTCAATTTCCGCTACAGTAAGGATCTTATCAACAACTCCGCCCACTGCTGCCATGTGAGAGGGTCCTACCTTGACCATGCCGCCCGAGCTATAGGTTCTTGGCTCTTCCGCAGCTGCAGAGACGGCAAATGTTCTGGCACTAATTCCTGCCGCAGCCAGATCTGCCTTCATCTCCTCAAGCTTTTTATGTGCATTCTCTAGTGAAGTATCCAACTGGGATTGTTTTTCGCCTTTTGCCACAACATTGAGCAGCAGTACATTGTTTGTGAGCTTGGCCTCTTTTATCTTCTGGATTGCCGCATTTCCAGCGGGAGAGAAATCAGTAGGTGCCAGAACTCTCTCGAAGATGCGCGAGCAGAACTTGCCCAGCTCTTCTTTTTCCTCGTTCAGGGTCTTGTAGCGCATGATAAGAAGGTCCTTATCACCATAGCGAAGAACGCCGCTGGAGACACTGCCTAAGAGCAAGCCCTGCCACATGCTCCTTCCTCTCGCCCCCATCACTACGAGAGAGACATTTTCCTCCTTGGCCACATGTCTGATTACCACATATTCCGGTGTCTCTTCTGCTATCTCTGCTCTTACCTTTACCAACAAATTAGCATCTTCCAAAACCTTTTTGGGAGCCTCCATTTGAGATTTTGCTTGCTTGATCTCGTCGCCGGGAGACCAGACCCTGGCAAGAGGATCTTTTGCGAGAACATGCAGGAGAACGACCTCTTTTACGCCGGGTATTTCTCCAACGCATTCAATTAATTTTTCCGCTTGTTTGGAAAAATCAGTAGCTATCAATATCTTTTCATACATAAAATTTCACCTACTTCTTAGGATATTGGCAATAATAGTATTTAAAGATTACATTCTGAAAATGATGGATGATCTGACCAGTTGACAATTTATATATTATTTATAATAAATAGATGTATCTGCCCGATGAGACGACACAACAAATATTAATGCCAACCAGACATTTAGAGTCCTGAATCCACCAGGAAAAAGGTGTTTGAAATCGCGCTTGATGAGATGATAATTCCACTGCTGGCCGTTGGTCTGGCCGAGATGGGAGACAAGACACAGCTGTCCATTCTGCTGCTCTCTTCCCGGACCCGAGAGTACTTTCGACTTCTCCTGGGAGTGATGCTGGCTTTTCTGCTGGCGGATGGCATTGCCATACTGGTGGGCTCCTGGGCCACCAACGTCATTCCCGTACATCTGGTAAAGATCGTCAGCGGATTGGTTTTCATCCTCTTTGGCATTCTAATATTGAAGGGCGACAA
>JAQTYS010000112.1 GCA_028688175.1 Methanothrix sp.
GCCAATCCCAAGCTGGGCCGCTTCGACAAGTACGAGCCCATTGCTCCCCAGATCAACCTCACTCCTGCACTCATGTCTCGCTTCGATCTGATCTTCGTCCTGACCGACGACCCGGATACCAAGAGGGATTCGGCCATCGCTCAGCATATCCTGAAGAGCAACTATGCAGGAGAGCTAGCGACTCAAGCATCCTGGAACGAAGATATCTCTCAAGAGGACATCGACAACGCTCTGATAGTGATAAAGCCGGTCCTTGATCCGGAGCTGCTGCGCAAGTACGTGGCCTATGCCCGCAAGAACATATTCCCAACTTTAAGTGATGAGGCCAAGGAGTACTTCCTCAAATATTATGTCGGTCTGCGCAGCCAGGGGCAGGATACCAACAAGCCTGTGCCCGTCACCGCCCGGCAACTTGAGGCGCTCATCCGCCTGGGTGAGGCCAGTGCCCGCCTGCGTCTCTCTGATAAAGTCACCCTGGATGATGCCAAGCGGGTAGTCAAGATCCTGGAAGCATGCCTACGCAAAGTGGGCGTTGACCCGGAGACGGGCTTCTTGGATGCTGATATCATCGCTTCAGGAACAACCAAGAGCACCAGAGACCGAACCAAATCGGTGATGGATATCATAAGAGATGTGAGCCGCGAGCAGCAGGGCCCGGCCCCCAGAGATGCTGTTTTGGACCGGGCCGAGGAGCTGGGCATAGAAAGAGCTAAAGCTGAGGAGATCATCGACCGCATGAGACGGGATGGGGATGTTTTCGAGCCAAGGCCGGGAATGCTAAAGTTGCCTTAAATACAAGCAATGCAAATAAAGCCAAAAGCAAGAGCAATCATGATTGCCATGTCTGATATTTCACAAGAGCCGGAACGGAAAGAGATGTATTTGAAGAGCCACCAACATGGGGCGGAGACCCTCATTGCAGTATGCGACTGCGATATTCTGGGAAAGAAGTTCACAGAGGGCCACCTTAAGATAGAAGTCACTGCCGACTTTTTCGCAGGAGAGAAAGCCTCCTGCTCTGAGGTTGAGGCTGCACTCAAAGCGGCAACAATGGCCAATTTTGTGGGCTGCAAGGCTGTTGAGCATGCCATCTCCCTGGGCTATGTGGAGAGAGACTGCATCCTCTCCATAGACGGAGTTCTCTATGCCCAGATGGTGCGAATGTGATGCAAGCCATCTGTCATCGCTGCGGCCAGCCTACTGTTGAAGGGCTTTGCCCACAATGTACCCTGGAGATGACGAAGCTGGTCAGTTGCTCTGATCTGGTGGAGGTGGTCATATGTTCTGTTTGCGGCTCCCGGCAGATAAAAGGTAGGTGGCAACTTCCAGACAATAGCTCAGTGGAGGAGATGGCCCATCAGGCGGCATTAGATGCGCTAAGCCTTCATAAAGAGCTGGCAGAGCCTCATATTGAGCTTGACCTAAGAAAGGTAGGAGCTACTCGATATCTGGCAAATATCAATATCGATGGCAGTTTCAGAGGCCAGAGCGTAAGCGAGCAGTGCGAAATTCCCATCCGCATTAAACTTATGGCCTGCGATCGATGCAGTCGCATGGCTGGCAAGTATTTCCAGTCCACAGTCCAGCTACGTGGAAATGCCGTTCGATCCATGACTAAAAGAGAGATTGAAGAGTGTAAGAAGACTGCTCAGGATATGGCCGATTCCGGGTATCATGGTGGGGATCACCTGTCCTTTATCCAAGAGATGAAAGAGGTGAAGGGAGGCCTGGATATCATCCTGGGATCAACGCAGCTAGGCAGACGCATGGCCCGAGCATTTGTCGAGCGCTTCGGGGGCAAGCTACTGGAGACAGCCAAACTGGTAGGCAAGAAGGACTCCCGCGATGTGTTCCGCTCTACCCTGCTGGTCAGATTCCCCAGGCTTAAGCGTGGCGACATTGTCTCTTTCCGGGGATCGCTCTTCTCTGTTGCCGGCTTTGACGGCAAGATGACGCTCATTACCTCTCTCAGAGAAGGTCGCAGGAGCTCTATGAGCGAGGAGAACTCAGAGACAGTAGAGATCTTGGGAAATAAATCCGATGCAAAGGCAGCAATGGTGATATCTGGAGATGAGAATGTGCTGGAGATCATGGACCCTGAGACCTACCGGGCAGCTTTCGCGGCTCGTCCCAGAGATTTACAGGTAGGGCCGGGAGAAGAGGTAAAGGTAGTAAGAACAGCGGACGGATTTATAGTTATATAAAGACTCTCGCCAAGTGCAAATAAGTTTGCAGACTCTATTCCCACCACAAGGTTCTTAAACTAGTTTCGTACAATTTTAATTGATAGAAGCGCGCATTTGGGCAACAAATCTCATGATAATTAAGCCCCTGAGTGGAACGAGGGGCGATGAAATGCCAGCTTGTGAAGATAAAACGGCTCATGTGTGGGCATTTCTATCAGATGCTCCATGATATTAGTAAATGGACACTGAAATAGTTAGATGAACCTCATATTCACCATCATTCACTGCTCACTGCCTGCCTTAATACGGCATGGCTACAATTGCGACAATGAGTCGCGAATTGGCCTCTGGGGGCCGCAGATAGCGTCGGCTCTATGGGTATGGGTGTGACTTTTATCTATCTATTTTAAAATAAGAGGTGTCTTATATGCAAAATGTTGATACAACTAAATATGTCATTTATGCGGATATAACGGCAGAGGGGATAGTGGAGCGGCCGGATGTGGTCGGCGCCATCTTCGGCCAGACTGAGGGCCTTCTGGGGAGCGACCTCGATTTGAGAGATCTCCAAAAAACGGGAAGGTTAGGTAGGATCGATGTCCAGATAACATCCAGCGGTGGAAAGTCCAGCGGAACCATCTCTATTCCTTCCAGCTTTGATAAGGTCGAGACGGCCATATTGGCCGCTGCCCTGGAGACCATAGACCGGGTAGGACCTTGCATCGCTCGCATCTGTGTAAACCGCATCGAAGACGTGCGTGCTGCCAAGAGAAGATATGTCATAGAACGGGCCAAGCGCATACTGGTAGAGATGTTCGATGAGAACATCCTGGAAACGGAAGAGATCACTGAGGAAATTAAGCAGTCCGTTCGCGTGGAAGAGATTATTCATCTGGGCAAAGACAGCTTGCCGGCCGGGCCCAATGTACTCGACTCCGATGCTATCTTGGTGGTTGAAGGCCGGGCGGATGTGCTCAATCTGCTGAAGTACGGTATCAAGAACGCGGTAGCCGTAGGCGGGACCAATGTGCCGCCAACCATCGCCGATCTATGTGCCAAGAAGGTCGTTACTGCTTTCACAGATGGCGACCGGGGTGGAGAGCTGATCATCAAAGAGCTTCTCCAGGTTGCAGATATCGATTTCGTGGCCAGGGCACCAGAGGGAAAGAGCGTAGAGGACATGACCCAAAAAGAGATTGTCCGTGCACTGCGCCAAAAGATTCCTGTAGAACAGGTGCTGGATCAATATAAGATCAAAAGCCAGCCCAAGAAAAGGCGCGAGATCACCACCAAGAGAAAGAGTCTCATCCGTGAGAAGCCCTTCTGCGTGCGAAATACTGCGGAGAGGGCAGAGGTTATCGCGCCGCGTCGGGTCGTGCCTCGTGAAGTTGTGCCCAAATTCGCTGCGGCTCCTGTAGTTGAAGAGGTAATTGCCGCGGCTCCTGAACCCATTCCAGAACCCGTTCCTGAACCGCAGCCAGAGAGAGAATGGTTCAGACAGCATGTGGATGAACTGGATGGAACTCTATCTGCCAGGATAATGGATCGGAATCAAAATGTCTTAAGAGAGGTAGCAGTAAGAGATCTGGCCAGAGAGTTGAAGGAGACAAATGGAGACGTAAACGGTGTGATCTTCGATGGCGTCGTGACACAGCGCATCTTAGACATCGCCGCGGATAAGGGCCTTGAATATCTCATTGGCGCTAAGATGGGAAATATCGCTAAGAGCCCTTCCTGCATCAAGGTTCTAACCAAAGAGGCGTAACATTCTCGCCTCTTCTCTTTCACCGAAATATATTTTTGGCATAATTGATGAGGTTATTTCTGATGGAGTTTAAACAATGCATCGTGATTAGAGAGGATCTGAAGCTCTCCGCGGGAAAGCTGGCAGTGCAGGTGGCTCATGCTGCAGTTATGGCTGTAGAAAGAGCCGAAAAGATGGACAGATCCACCGTCTCAGAATGGAAGGCTGAGGGCCAAAAAAAGGTTGTTCTGAAAGTTGCGGGAGTGCCTGACCTCTTCCGGCTGAGAGAAGATGCAGAGAGGGCGGGAATAGCCAGTGCTATTGTAGCCGATGCCGGGCTGACCGAGATTCCTGCCGGCACCATAACTGCACTGGGCTTGGGTCCGGCCCATGGAAAGCAGATGGATAAATTGACGGGCAAGCTCAAGCTCGTCTGAAAGAGCCACGGTAAGATGATTTCGGCAAGCAATCGGGACCGGTTCTTGGGCATGGATTATTATATAACTGATAATCCAGGCTGCGGTGGCATCATCAAGAGCTGTGCGGATGATTTCCAGGTAACAGAAGTATTCGAGGAGCTGGGATACGAAGGCGGCAGGTACCTGGTTTTAGATGTGGAGAAGACCAACTGGGACACGCATCACCTCATCCGAGAGATGGCAAGAAAGCTACGCATCAGCCAGAAGAGATTCGGCTGGGCCGGCACCAAAGACAAGAAGGCGGTAACAACCCAGCGCATAAGCATCATGAACCTGGATGAATCTGCCCTTTCCAGAATTAATCTGCCCGACCTGAAGATCAGGGTTTTGGGCAAGACGAATCGAGCGGTGGGTCTGGGGGATCTGCTGGGAAATCGTTTTCGCATAGCAATCAGGGATATGAGCTGCCCGGACCCAGCCGTCCGTCTGGCCGCCATCACTTCGGAGATAGAGGAATATGGCGGTGTTCCCAACTATTTCGGAATACAGAGGTTTGGGGATCAGAGGCCCGTCACCCATAAAGTAGGTGAAGCCCTGGCAAGAGGCAAGGCACAAGAAGCTGCCTTCATCTTTTTGGCCTTGGCTTTTCCTGGCGAGCTGGAGAGTACGAGAGCAGCTCGGGAAAGACTGTGGGAGACTCGAGATATTCCTGCAGCTCTAAAGGAGTTTCCTGAGTACCTGCGCTATGAGCTGGCCATGCTGAACTATCTCGTGGAGCATCCCGGTGATTATGCTCACTCGTTTGATGTTCTTTCCGTCAATTTGAAGCGTCTCTTTGTGCACGCTTACCAGTCTTATCTATTCAACAGGATTCTCAGCCGCCGCATGTCTGTGGGAATGCCGCTACAAAGAGCCGTGGTGGGCGACGTGGTCTGCTTTGCCAAAGAAGGTTTGCCGGATATGGATCGAGTGCAGAAAGTCACAATGGAAAACCTGGAGGCCATCGACCGGTTGGCCAAGAGAGGCAGAGCATTTCTCACTCTGCCTTTGATCGGGTTTGAGACGGCAATAGATGAAGGCGCAGAGGGTGAGATAGAGCAATCAATTCTCAGAGAAGAAGGCATCTCTCCTGAGAACTTCAGAGTACCGGAAAACCCGGATCTTGGCTCAAGAGGCACAAGGCGCGCGGCTCTATGTCATGTCAAACCGCAGATCAGAGTCGAGGAAAATCAGGCCGAGCTGCAGTTCACTTTGCCCAAAGGAAGCTATGCCACCGTGGTATTGAGAGAGTATATGAAGAGCGCAGATGATATCATGAGTCAAACAAAATGATTTAGCTGAGGAATGAGCCTTGCAACTAGAATTAGCTGATCCATACGTAGTAGTCTACAAGCAGATACATGCTGTGGTTGATGATGAGAGCCAATGGGTAGAGCTTATGGAACGCTCCAGTTGCTACGGTGGATCGGCCTGGGCCAGATACCATTACTCCAATGGGCCTTTAGTGAAAAGCTCCCGTAATTTGGGCGAATGGTTCCGCTATATGATAAGGCCGGGGAAAGCCGATTTGGATCTTGTATCCTCCAAGCGATCCGCCGGCATCGAGTCGGTAATAGTCGGCAGCAAGGAGGTGGAGGTGACTTACGCGGGTCTGGGCGGGGGCGGCGTAGGCGCAACTCTCTCCCGAGCCAAAGCGGATGACGTCCTGCGTTATGATGTAACAGAGTGCGGCGGAGGGCGCGTTGCTCGCGGCACCATCGTCTTGCCCAGACGGGAGAGACTGATCATTGGAGTTGATGATACCGATTCCAAGACGACGGGGGCTACCTGGACTCTTATTCACAACATCTCCAGCAAGGTGGATCGACCTGAGGCACGTTATATCTCTCATTCCCTGGTGCAGCTCTTTCCCGTGCCGACCAAGACACAAAATTGCGTCTCTACGGCGGTTGAGTTCGCCTGCCTGCCTGGCAAAGCAGAAGGAATGCTCTCTGACTTCAAGTTCCTGTTAAGCAAGTACTCTGTCTCCAAGCAAACGGGCATGGCTGTCTTCCGGGATTATGATCCTTCTTCGCTTCTGCCCTTTGGCCAGAGGTGCAAGCGAGAGAGGGTGCAGTACGAGGATGCTCTTGAGGCGGCACGTGAGAATGGAGTTCAGATCTTGATGAATGGCCAGGGATTGATTGGAGCTGTGGCTGCATTGCCTTTTTGTGCTCGGCCGGATGAGTCCATAGTGCCTGGCATTCTATGAAGTCCATGAACGGCCTGCAGGCGGCAGTCCTGGCTATGCAGGATGCAGCCGCAATGGTTCGAACCTATGTTCCCGGCTATCCCATAACCGATCTGGCAGTCGCGCTCAAAGCTGAGATCTCAGTTAACGAAAAGGTGGCTCTAGAGATTGCCCTTGGGGCGTCAGCTACGGGCCGGCGCGCTCTGGTTATTGTCAAGCAGGTGGGCATGAATATTCTGGCCGATCCGCTGGTCATATCGGCCACGCATACCATCGGCTCGGGCCTTGTGATTCTGGCGGGAGATGATCTAGGGCCGAGGGGCTCTCAAGCAGAGATGGACAGCCGATTCTTCGGTCCGCTGGCAGAGCTGCCATTGCTCGATCCCCGCAATCCTGTGTCCTTGCACGCATCTATTCTGGAAGGCTACACCATATCCGAGTGGCTGAGAATTCCGGTTATCGTCCGGGTGACGGCAAGCCTTCTGGCTGACGAGGGGCCGGAGATTTCATCTAGACCTGGCAGTGGTGTATCCCAGCATTTCGATAGGGAAGGCTGGGATTTGACCATGCGCGGGCGGCATCAGAGGCATCATGATCGAATTATGGCTTTTGCAGAGGAGGCCTGTGAATCTACAACATTAAACCGCCTGGAGATCTCCGGGAACGTGGGCATCATCGCTAGCGGTCGACCTGCGGCTCTGGCCGAAGGCCTGGGCGTCTCGCTATTTTCGGTGGGCTACAGTAATCCTCTGCCGACGAAGCTCTTGCGCCGTTTTATAGATGGCCATCGCCAGATCCTGGTGGCTGAAGAGCCTGAGCCGTTTATCGAATCGCGGCTTGCCTGCAGCCCCAAAGTCAAAGGCAAGCTCACCGGCCATCTGCCCCGTGGTCCACTGGGAAGAGCGGACATCATCCGGGCGCTGGAGTGCCTGGACAGGGCATCGGTGAAAAGGCTTCAGGTCTACGAGAGCGTGGCGGAGAGGGGATATGCGGGCGTTTGTGATGGCTGTCCGTTCATACCGCTTTTTCGGGCGCTGGGCAAGATCGATGTCTCCGTAGCCGGAGATGCGGGTTGCGCCATCCGTGCTACCCGCGAGCCCTACCAATCGGTGGACGTGGTGTACGGCCTGGGCTCGTCCATTGCAGTCGCCTCGGGCTTTGCAAAAAAAGGCATAGCTCTGGTGGGCGACTATGCTCTGGCCCACTCCGGCCTGCAGGGACTGATCAACGCCGTCTGGCAAAAGCGCGATGTCCTCGTGGTCGTCCTCAAGAATGATGTAGCAGCCATGACCGGCGGGCAGGATGTGCCAGATCTGACCCATCTGTTGGAGGCGCTGGTGCCTACATGCCGGATAAAGCTGCCCGCTTTGGAAGATGAGGTAGAGCTAATGATCAGAGAAGAGCTTAATAGATTGGGTTCATCGGCAGTAGTGGCCTTGGGCAGGTGCACCAGGCATATCTCTTCACAGGTTTCTCCAGGCCCCTCCATCAAAGACCCTCAAGGATGATCTGCCCTGGGCATAGCTTAGAGTTGCCGTCCAATTCTTCTGCAGCGGTTCCCAATGCATAGCAGCTAGAGACCTGTTTCTAAATTCAGATTGGTAGACATTGAAGGGATAAACGCCTGTGCTACCGATGTAAGGATAATAGAAGCCTAATGGCTGAGAAGCTGGAACTTTTGTGAAGAAGATAGGATCTGTGAAGTACTGCCTGATCTCACCGTAGTTTGCCGATCCCACATAGCCTCCTTCCAGCCATTCCTGAGCCATGGCCGACATGCTGAATAGAGCTAGCGTTAATAGCAGAAAAGATCGTCTTGTCATTATATAACACCGCTATCTGTTTTTTGAACGCCAGAACTTATAGATATGCTTTACAATTGATAATCGTTCTCATGTGCTGAGGATTCGCTAACTGTGAAATGTTGTGATGCCTTCCTCTTGCATAAAAAGAGCAAGGCATCCATTCATTCTCATATAACGGTAACATTCAGCTATGCGGTTTCACCAGCAGCAGTTATTGAAGTCACATCCAGGAAGGGCATAGCTCCACCGGTGTACATGGGCAATTTGCCATCCCACTTCTCGACAGCTTTGGTTTGCATCTCAACTTTGCGCAGTTCAATAAGTTC
>JAQTYS010000113.1 GCA_028688175.1 Methanothrix sp.
AGCAAATTTAAAATGTTAACAAGTATGAATGAACTATCCAAGTATATATACTTTTCTAGGAATTATTCGATTGCCCGAATAATTGCCAATCATCCACACAATTCATCCGTCGCCCGAATTAGATGGAAAAAGGAGAACGAGAATTCCAGTTACGAATTGTATGGATAATAATCTAAAGGTCATTTTCTATTATTTTAGGCAGTTCTTTTATATTCGTTATTATTTTATCCGCTGCCGCCCGCAGCTTCAAAGTGGGACGGGTATCCTGCTGTACAGTCAAGATACCCAGGTCTGCTGCCCTTAATGCATAAAGGTCGTTTAGACCGTCGCCCACCATTACCACTCGGCTGTATTGGCTCTTCAGATCGACTATGATATCTTTCTTTTTTATTGGTCCGGAGACGGGATAGACTCGCGAGAGGTCTATACCCAATTCTTGGAGATAAGCAAGGCTTCTCATGCTGTCTCCGGAGGCTACATAGACATCAGCGCCTTGATTTTTGAGAGTTGCTAGGACATCTTCTAATCCGGGAAACGGAGATCCTCCAGTGCTGAGAGCGTATGCCACCTCCTGCAATTCTACATCGACTATCATGCCAGCCGTAATGTAATTGCCCGGACATCTGGCCGATACTTCTCGATACACCTGCACAAGGTCACCAACCTTGGCTTGAGATCGGCCCAGAATACGCACCGCTTCAAATTTAGAAATGGGAGTGCTGGCACAGCTTATCTCCAGCAATTGCTCGCGGCCATCGATCAGAGTCCCAAGGGTATCGTCTGGCTGAAAGGATAACATGAGATCTGGGTCCATCTGAGGCACAACCAGGACTCGACCTTTTTTTTCCATGATCAGCTCCCAGGTAACCACATTCGCCAGAATAGTGCCCTTTTCGATATCCTTGGCTACACGATACATCTTCAATATGGTTCCTGCCACATCCATAACTACGGCGAGTTCTTTGTGCATCTTGAATCTATGGAATGGTTCAGGGGCAAGATGAAACTTTGGGTACAATAACTTTTTTATCTAGAAGATCCTAATACTACATAATAACGGGGTAGAACGACGAAGGGTATTGCAGTAGCATTGTTGCTAATGTTAATCATATCTCTGGAGTCGGTCTTTGCCACACCGGCGATCACCGAGCCGATCCAGGATGGGGATTTCTGCAACACGCTGAAGGTAGCTGGAACGGGCACTTTTGAGGTGGGCGTTTCAGTTAAGGATAGGCAGCTTGCTCTCGAGTACTACAATTTCATGTATGGAGACGGTGATCTGGAAATGGACTCTGGAACCGTCGAAGCACAGAGGGCAGCTAAGCTTCCAGGCATGGATAATGGTGTAGCTGTGCCGCTAAATCTTTGGGAAAGCAACAAACTCACCTACTCTGGCAAGACTCCTATGGTGGGAACGAAATATATAAACTCCAAAGCATTCTGGGGCGGCATTGGCGCAGAGATCACAGAGACCTTCTCTGTTACTGAAATGGAGAGGGAAGGCAGCAGCTACTTCGCCTCAACCAATCCCGCTTCCTACATAACCGATCCTCGGAAGATTGAGGAGATGCTAAAGACAAGCCCCGTGCATACTGTGGGAATGAAGACCAAGAATTCCTTTAATGGAACCTGGCAGACGGACGCCAGGATGCATAAAATGTTCAGCAAGGACCTTAAGGTGCATGAGTCCTTCACTGGCAAGTTCGATGTAGAGAAGATGATTAAGTTCCGGGAGAGTCCCGTGGAGGAGAAGAAGCAGTCTGGCTGCGAAAGCATAGACTGCTAGTGTTTTTTTGGCTTCTCCCACGAGCCAAAGGCGCGAGTGCGGTCCTATTTGACTGAAAACTCTTATGATGCTGATTATCTCTAGGCCTCATATGAACCTCATCTCAAAATAAGTCTTTTATAAACCCGGAGCAAGAAACAGGATCTCAGGTGAATGAGCTTGATTACTAATATTGATTCCAACGGCAGGATTCAGCTTCCTCTTGCCATCAGATACGGATTGCATCTGCTGCCAGGAGACAAAATCGCTGTGGATCAGTTAGGGGATGGGACCATCATCCTAAAGAAGATTGAAGAGCAGGAAACCTTTGATGTAGCGGAAATATCCAAGTTCGGCATTATGCAGCCCGCACATAGCTAGAAATCACGCCATTTAATGAGTAAGGGAAAAGCAACTCCTGGTGAATGATATGAATAAACTAATAATATTGATCTTAATGTTCATCTTATTGGCCTGCAGCTCCATTGCTGTATCTTTGCAGCTAAGCGGGGACTCTGGTCGGGCCATTCTTGGCACAATTAATCTAACTAATAGCACCGACGAGACCAACAACACTAATGAGACCGATCTATGGAGCTGGGGAAAGCTGCCGGTCGGCCATTTTATCAACGCTTCCGGAAAGCTGGCCGCCCATCCACTCAATGATGACGGTTTGGTGGTTGTGCCGCCACGTTCTGATGTAAATAGCTAAAGTTAACACCAGCGACAAATGTAGCGGACCCGCCGGGATTCGAACCCGGGTCCGAGGCTCCGGAGGCCTCTATTCTATCCAGACTATACTACGAGTCCATTATGTGGAATATTTAGAATATATTGGTTAGCGGGCTCTTCAACCCTCAGAAGCAGCCCCTAACTAATGATTTAGCTTTCCAGCACAATCTCAATATTTACGTTCTTTGGAACCTGGATCCTCATGAGCTGGCGAAGCGCCCGCTCGTCTGCATCCAGATCGATGAGTCTCTTGTGCACCCTCATTTCCCAGTGATCCCAGGTGGCCGTTCCCTCGCCATCTGGACTCTTCCTGCAGGGAACTACCATCCTTTTGGTGGGTAGCGGAATGGGTCCCGCCATGTGGACGCCGGTTCTCTGAGCAATTCCCTTTACCTGGCTGCAAATATCATCCAGCATCAAGGGATTTGTGCCGGAAAGTCGAATTCTTGCCTTCTGCATGTTTTAACACCAAAAAATTGAATTTAGCGTGGTACCACGCTGATGCACATGCCGGCTGCGACGGTCGTGCCCATATCTCGAATGGCGAATCTACCCAGTTGAGGGATCTCCTTCACCGGTTCAATGACCATGGGCTTGGATGGTGTAACCATGATGATGGCCGCATCTCCAGCCTTGATGAAAGCAGGATTCTCTTCCTTGACCGCTCCTGACCTTGGATCCAGCTTGGCCAGGATCGAAGTGAGTGTGCATGCGATCTGCGCAGTATGGCAGTGGAATACAGGGGTGTATCCTGCCGATATGGCGCTGGGATGCTGCAATACTACGATCTGGGCCTTGAACTCCTTGGCCACGGTCGGGGGTTTAGCTACCGATCCGCATACATCTCCGCGACGAATGTCGTTCTTAGCGACACCGCGCACGTTCCATCCGATGTTGTCGCCGGGGAATGCCTCGGGAACTTCTTCGTGATGCATCTCGATGGACTTGACCTCGCCAGAAGCTCCAGCGGGCTCGAAGATAATCTTGTCGTTCTTTCTCATGACTCCTGTCTCAACACGGCCTACAGGCACAGTGCCCACACCAGAGATGGTATAGACATCCTGTACCGGTACGCGCAGAGGCAGGTTGGTGGGCTTCTGGGGCACCTTGAGGTTGTTCAGGGCTTCCAGAAGGGATGGGCCCTTGTACCACTTCAGATTCTCACTGGGCTTGGCGAGGTTGTCTCCCATCAAGCCGGAAATGGGCACAAAGGGTATCTCCTCTACCTTAAATCCAACCATCTTGAGCAGCTTGCCGACCTCTTCCTTGACCTCGTTGAATCTCTTCTCGTCGAATGGTGGGGTGGTGGCATCAATCTTGTTCATGCCCACGATAAGCTGGCTGACACCCAGAGTCCTGGAAAGGAAGACATGCTCCTTGGTCTGAGCCATAACGCCGTCAGGGACGGCCACGATCAGCACTGCGGCATCAGCCTGGCTGGCACCGGTGATCATGTTCTTTACGAAGTCTCTGTGACCGGGGCAATCCACCACTGTAAAGTAGAACTTGGCGGTATCGAAGCGGTGATGGGCGATATCAATGGTAACGCCTCTCTCGCGCTCTTCCTTCAGGCTATCCATGACCCAGGCGAACTCGAAGGTTGCCTTTCCCTTGGATGCGGCTTCTTTCTTGTACTCATCAATGACGTGAGCGTCTACAGCTCCCGTCTCGAACATCAATCTGCCTACGGTCGTCGACTTGCCGTGGTCGACGTGTCCAATGAATGCGAGATTGAGATGTGGCTTTGTATCTGCCATAATTTATCTCCTCCAACAGGCACTATTCATATTTTTCAGTATTTCTGCCTTTGCGTTTAATCTTTTCGAAGGTCGCACTCAAACAACCTTCAGGTAATCGGATGGCTTGGGCATTTCCGGTTTCAAGCCCTTTCTAGTTCTGATCTGCTTGACTACATCTAGTAGCAGGTTGGCGGGCAAGGGTTCAAAACCAGCGAACTCAGAAGACCAGAGGGCTCTTCCTTCGGTGGCCGACCTTATTGCCCCAGAGAATCCAAACATCTGAGCAACAGGCATCTTGGATTTAAGGATTATCATATCGCCCTGGCTGTCCATGTTCAAGATAACGCCTCTCCTACCCTGGATCTCAGACATGGCTCCACCCATTTGATCCTGAGGCACCTGTATAAAGACATTCTGGAAGGGCTCCAATAAAACCGGATTCGCCATGAGAATTCCTGCCTGCACGGCTTGCCTGACCGCCGGAATGACCTGGGCGGGGCCGCGGTGCACGGCGTCCTCGTGCAGCTTTACATCCATGATCTTGGCCTTAATGCCCTGCGCCGGTTCCCTGCAGATGGGGCCGTTCTTGAGCGCTTCCTCAAAGCCTTCTAAGATGAGCTCCATGGTCTCTCTCAGGTACTGGATACCCTTGGTCATGTTGAGCAGGACGTTGGTGCCGAAATATCCAACAATGCTCCTCGCTTCATCTTTTTCCATGCCGCTTTCGATGAGAACCTTCCTGCGCTCTACCTCTTCCATCTTCATGCTGATCTTGCCATCTTTCAAGGCATCGATCACGCCCTGTTCCAGAGGCTCAAACTCAACATAGAAACGGTTGTGATGGTTGGGGGACTTTCCTTCCACAGGCCCGGCTCTTCCGCCGACTGATTCACGATACACTACTATGGGCGGAGAGGTCTTCAGCTCTACACCGCGATCGCGTTGCATCCTTGTTACAGTGACATCCAGATGTAGTTCGCCCATGCCGGCCAGGAGGTGCTCGCCGGTTTCTTCGTTGATGGTAACCTGCAGGGTTGGATCCTCTTTGGCGATCTGCCTTAAGACCTCAACTACCTTGGGTAGGTCGCGGGTGTTCTTGGCCTCGACGGCTACGGTCATTACCGGCTCAGAGACGTGCTTAATCTGCTCGAAGGGGGTCATGTCCTGTTCCGATGAGATGGTGGAGCCCACAATAGCATCCCTAAGACCAGTGACTGCAGCGATGTTTCCTGCAGGAATCTCCTCTACCTCAACCCTCTCCGCGCCCATGACGATACCGGTCTGCTGGATACGGTTGGTGTTGACTACGCCGGATACATACAGCTCCATGCCGCGATGCAGAGTTCCGGAGAAGAGCCTGCCAGTGGCCACTTCGCCAGCATGCGGGTCGACCTTTATCTTGTTGATCATGAAAGCGATCGGGCCTTTGGGATCACAGGTAGCCATGGCTTTGCCGACCGGGCTATTCCAATCGCCATGCCAGATGACCTTGACTCTATCTTTTTGGGCATCGATGGGGCTGGGAAGGAATTTGACGACCATATCGTTTACGGCAATATAAAGGGGAACCTTTTCGGCCAGTTCCTTCATCTTACCGGCCCGGCAGTATTCGACTACCTGCTCAAAGCCGATGCCCGTCTTCTTCATCTGGGGCACGCTGATGGCCCAGTTGTAGAGAGCAGAACCAAAGGCGATATTTCCTTTTGCCGCATCCAGCTTCCAGCCATTCTTATATTTCACTTCATCCATTCCTTGGATGAGCTTGTTGACATTGTCAATGACCTTGCCCAGGCGCATGGCCATCTCCTTCGGTTCAACTTTCAGCTCATTGATCATGCGGTCCACTTTATTGACGAACAGGACCGGCCTGACACCCTCTTTCAGAGCCTGCCGCAGCACGGTCTCCGTCTGGGGCATAGCACCCTCAACAGCATCCACTACAACCACAGCGCCATCCACGGCCCTCATGGCACGGGTGACGTCGCCCCCAAAGTCCACGTGGCCGGGAGTGTCAATCATGTTGATGAGATATTCCTTGCCGTCTATCTCGTGAACCATGGATACGTTAGCTGCATCGATGGTAATTCCGCGCGCCTGCTCCAGGGGATCGAAATCCATGAAGAGCTGCTTGCCGGCCAGATCCATGGAGATCATACCAGCGCCGCCCAGGAGGTTATCAGAAAGGGTTGTCTTGCCGTGATCAATATGTGCCACTATTCCAATGTTCCTGATCATTTCAGGTTTATCCATCAGAGTTGTTACACGTTCTGCTATCTTCTTCCTCTTGCCCATAATACGCCTCGCGAAGTTTAAGATAAAGGTTAAATCCAGACTAGGACTCAGAATCCTAGGACTCAATCTATTTAAGCCTTCGGCCTTCTCAGGGCGGTTTCAAAATCTATATGCCAGAGGAATTTGGACTTAAATTATAATTATGGATAAAGCTTAAATCGCTGTGAGGATAGCAAAGAAGGGTTTTTGCGATGGCGCGCTTGGTAATGAAGTTTGGTGGTGTTTCCGTTGCTGACGGAAACAGGCTGCGGCATGTAGGAGATTTAGTCTTGCATTTTAGCCGCGACAATGAGATCGTTTTGGTTACCTCTGCTCTGCAAGGCGTCACTGACGACTTGCTGGCCTGTGCCACGAAGGCGGCAAATGAGGGGAAAGTCTCAGAAGTGATTGATTTTATGGAAAAGCTCACGGATAGGCACAATCAAGCCATAACCGATGCCATAAGAGATCCTCAAATCGCCAAAGAGATCGGTGAGACGATATCCAATAAGCTGTCTGAGCTTGAAAAGGCTTACATCGGCATCTGCTACATTGGTGAGCTTACGGCGCGCTCTCTGGATTACATATCCAGCTATGGTGAGCAACTGGCGGCGCCCATTCTGGCGGGTGTCTTGAGAGATATGGGCATACCTTCAATGCACTATACCGGCTCGGAGGCCGGAATCATCACAGACAGCAACTATGGAGACTGCAGGCCCTTGGAGAAGACCTATAAATTGATTCCCCAAAGGCTCTTGCCGCTAAAGGGCGTTCCTGTGGTCACGGGCTTCATCGCCAAGGATGAAAAGGGCACAATCACGACCCTGGGGCGTGGCGGTTCAGATCTGTCCGCCTCACTCATCGGAGCGGCCATTGATGCCGATGAGATCTGGTTTTGGAAGGAGACATATGGCATCATGACTACCGATCCCAAGATAGTGCCTGAGGCCAGGTCTATTCCCACCATATCTTACCGGGAGGCAATGGAGCTGTCCAACTTTGGGGCCAAGGTACTGCATCCCCGTTCCATTGAGCCCGCCATCCGAAAGGGCATTCCCGTGCGCGTTAAATGCACCTTCGATCCCGATATCCCGGGCACACTAATAGTACACGATGATGTACCCAAAGCGGATGTGATAAAGGCAGTGACGCTGCACAAAAATGTGGCCCTGCTCAACATCTCCGGCGCTGGCATGATTGGGACGCTTGGTGTCGCTGCGCGCGCTTTTTCCGCTCTGGCCAAGGCTGGCATAAATATCGTCATGATCAGCCAGGGATCGTCTGAGGCCAATATTTCCATGATCATTGAGGAGCGACAGGTGGAGAAGGCTGAGGATGCACTGAGGGCAGAATTCCCTCGCGATCTGGTCAAGGAGATCTCGCATGATCACGATGTCTGCGTTGTAGCGGTGGTAGGCGCGGGAATGGAAGGCACTCCCGGTGTAGCTGCCCGGGTCTTCAAGGCCATGGGCGCGGCCAAGATCAATGTGGTCATGATCAGCCAGGCATCTGGTCAGTTGAACATCTCCTTCGTGATTGCTTCCAAGGACGCCGAGCAGGCAGTAAGAGAGCTGCACCGCGAGTTTGGACTGGGAGGTGAGGTATGAGAAAGCTTACCTACGCTGATGCGGGCGTGGATATTCATCAGGAGAACAGATCTATTGACGCCATGAAGGCCGTGCTGACGACCAAACGCAGGGGCTTCGGAGCGCCAATGACCGAGATCGGTCACTATGCCGGGCTTCTGGATATGGGCAGCTTCGCTTTGGCCATGACCACCGATGGTGTGGGCTCTAAGGTCCTCATTGCCAATGCGATTTCCAAGTGGGATACAGTCGGCATCGACTGCATCGCCATGAATGTCAACGATCTTTATGCCATAGGGGCAGAGCCCATCGCCTTTGTGGACTACCTGGCCGTGGAGAAGGTTGATCCGGAGAGAGCGGCGCAGATTGCGATAGGCCTCGCCCGCGGTGCGGAGATCTCCAATATGACCATAGTGGGAGGGGAGACTGCATCCTTGCCGGAGATCATTAAGGGCTTTGACCTGGCCGGCACAGCCATTGGAATTGTTGATAAAGACAAGGTGGTGACCGGCGAGAAGATTCAGAAGGGCGACGTGC
>JAQTYS010000114.1 GCA_028688175.1 Methanothrix sp.
ATGTAATAAATCATACCGGCGACCGCCAGAAGCTGGAATTTTTGCTTTACAGGGAAGGGAACTTCACCAGCTCTTACAGGGATCTGCATCTCTGGGTGAATGTATCACAAAATGGATTGAATCCGGCTGATGAAGCAGTCTACCTGGCGAGGGCAGGTTTTACCGATCGAAAATAAGCCATAAAACGCCGGAGTAACTACCTTTTCACAAGCTCTGGTATTGGGCTTGCTGACGTTTTTCCTTCTCATCCCGATCTTCCCTGCACCTGCATTCGTCGCTTGTGCGTTGTCGATGGATTTTCTTCTTGACCTCATCCACATCGTTGCGAAACTGCATGTAATCTTCAAAGCAACCCATGATCGATCGTCTCTCCAGTCCTATGGCATCTATTCGCAGCTATTATTTATATTGGGTTCTCAATTCCAATGGATTCGAAAACAGAAAATGCATGCGGTCCGGGAGTGATGAGGTGAATGAGATGATCAGCAAGGCGGCGGCAAAAGCCTCTTCGGAGAAAGTCTTCCAGATGCTGGCCTACGGTGCATTGAAGGCCCGTGCGGCCAGAATTTCCTCCAACCAGATCATCCGCATCGGTGAGTTCGATCTGATGGTGGCCGATGATGAAAACGGCGATGGTCAGGTGGTGCAGATAATCCTGCCACTGGTAGAGATGGAGGCTATGGCCCTGGCCAGGGCCCGTGAGCAGGACAGCTCCGCTGAGGAGTGGAGCGATAGTGAGAGAAGGCAATGGCTGGCTGCTTTCTGGGAGGAGCTGGCTCAATATTTGGCCAAATGGCAGGGCATCAAGATGCGTCGCGGGCCGGGGGAGAATATCACCTTCGAGAAGGCAGTCAGCAGGTGAAGCTGAGAGATGCGAAAAGGTATGATTCGCGCAGCGTAAGATCCGAATCAGAGAAGCCAATCGGCATTGCATCGTCAAAGAGGTGAAACCAATTAGTCTCATCGATGAAATAAAAAAGAATGTCCGCGAACGCAACTATCATCTGACGTTTCACGCTCGTGCCAGGATGTTTGAACGGCACATCTCCAACAGAGAACTGGTAGACTTAATAATCAATGGAGAGATAATAGAGGAATATCCGGACAAGGAGCCATGTCCAGCAGTTCTCATGTTGGGATTCGTGTCCGGTCGTCAGTGTCATGCAGTTGTAGCCTGTTGCCAGGACCACTTACGGATCATCACAGTATATTGGCCTGATGAAGAGAGATGGATAAATTATTGCATGAGGAAAAAAGAATGATTCCAGATACTTGTGGTTGCTGTAAGGGCAAGTTGCACGAAGGCAAAAAGGAATTTGTTGTTAAAGTAAAGAATGAAGTAGTAGTTATTAGGGACGTTCCTGCTCTTGTGTGTGATTGCTGCGATGAGGCGTATATCACTCCCGAAATCTCTGAAAAGATAGATGAGGTTATGGAGGAATTTTTCGCGGGAAAGCTCTTAGCAAAGCCTCTCGCGGCGGGAGAAGTTGCACTAAAGGCATGAGCCTAATTCGAGCGCTGCCAGAACCATGCGGCCCCGCCCGCGCGTGTATGCGTGGCTGCGGGTTTGTGCGGCTGTGCGGACGCCAGGGCCAGGGCGCGCGAGTTGGACGGTTCTGCGATGGGGCGATAGCGATCACGAGAGGCGGGAATGGCTGGCTGCCTTCTGGGGAGAGCTGGCCCAGGATTTGAGCAAAATGGCAGGACATCAAGATGCGACGGGGGCCGGGGGGACGAATATCACCATCGAGAAGGCGGTGAGCAGGTAAATGAAGTGCCTTCAACTCAGTCAGATGCAGAAAAAAACGATTCCTTCTGGGATGAAACTCATATTCTCTGATCAAGTCTGGAAAAAATGGATGGAAATGTTAAAGTGATGGAGAAGCAATTGGGCATTAGAAATTAGGGGTCATGCCAGAATTTAGGAGATAATATGTCCAGCACATTTTCTCATGGCTACGCATTGCTTATCGGAGTGGGTGAATGCGCCTACGCCAATTTATCTCTTCCCGTCACAGTAAATGATATGCAGGCTTTGCGCTCTGTATTGACAAATTCAGCTATTTGCGGCTATCCCGATGATTCCGCCCACATCCGCCTGCTTCAGGATGCAAATGCTACCAGAGGAGCAATACTGGACGGCCTAAGCTGGCTGGCAGAGCAAACATCAACTGATGCAGAGGCAACTGCAATATTTTTTTACTCCGGTCATGGATGGTTGGACAAAAAGACCGGAAAATATTATCTCATAGCTCACGACCTGAATTACTCAAAGGTGACATCTTCTGCGCTGTCCTCTGAAGACTTTGCCAATGCCTTACGGTCGATTAAATCCAGGCGTCTTCTGGTTTTTATGGATTGCTGCCACGCCGCTGGGATGGCAACTGCAAAAGATGCGGCTATCCCAAAGCTTTCTTCAGACTATTCTCAAGAGGCTATTCCAAAGGGTCTGGCTGCAAAATTAAAGCAGGGTGAAGGCAGAGCGGTGTTCAGCTCTTCCACCAGTGCTCAGCAGTCGCTGATTAGGCCTGATGGAACGTTAAGCATCTTTACTTATCACCTGATTGAAGCTCTAAAGGGCGCTGGCAACCGACCGGAAGATACAGTCGTTCGCATCTCCAATCTCATGAATCACCTGGGGAAAACTGTGCCTGAGAGCGCCAGCGCGGCATGCGGTGCCGAACAGACTCCATTCTTCAATTGGGACACGGAAGACTTTCCGGTGGCCCTCTTATGCGGCGGAAAAGGACTTTCGCCCCAAGGTCCAGCTCATCCATTACTCGAAAATCCTTTCAAGCCCCTTAACGGCCGCATTGACGATCCATCATTGGTATTTGGCCGAGAGAGTAAGATTACCGATGCACTCGAGTTTCTCAAAATGGGAAGTAGCGTGGTGTTTTTAGGCGATCACGGTTCTGGAAGATCCTCACTTCTTACACTCTTATTAGATAGGGTTTCTAAGGATCTCGGTTGGAAGACAGCCCACTTGGACTTGCAGATGATTGAGGATGAGAAGAGCTTCTACAGTGCCCTTTGCGAGACACTGGGCGTTGCTGAGGCAAGGGGGTATCGTCTAAGTCGATCTTTGAATGGTCAGCGCATTCTTCTGGCTTTGGATGAGGTAGAAAGGATGACGTTTAAAGGTTTCACACGCAACCTGCGATCTGAGCTTCGTGGCCTTGCAGGGGACGCCAGCGCTCCACTTAAGCTGGCAATGGCTGCAAGCACTCCTCTTGACCGCCTATTTCCGGACAGTTTTGGCAGTACCTCCCCTCTAGCAGGGATCTGCCAACAAATCCAAGTTGATCCCTGGGGGCTTCCCACCGCGCGCGAATTTCTGCTAGGTCGACTGAAAAATACATCTGTGACCTTCTCTGAGGCAGAGATAGAGCAGCTCTTCCAGGATAGCAGGGGAATGCCCCAGCAACTGATGCACCAAGCTTTCCATCTCTATCGCCGAAAACTAGGGCAAGAACCATGAAAGATGCTGTGCCGCGTCTAAATCTGGCACCCCGTTTAAATCGTCCGCTTCAGCTCTGGAATCCACTAGATTATCTGCGCTTGCTTTATTGGGTATTCTTTTTCCCCCAGGCTCTGCGCTGGTATGTAGAAACCTTCGTCGCTCCTGTGTATTGGGAACTAGAAGGCAAAGACCTCAGGCAAGCGTTAACGCTGGATATTGTCTTACGCCATCTGGTCTTGCAAGCATTAATTTTGTGTTTTTTCACTCCCTTTGCTTTAGTGTGGATTTTGGCACAGGCTGAGTTGCCAATAGATTGGATTGGCGCGTTCATGGGCATGGCTTTTGGCTTGGCGGTGGGGTTTGGATTTGTGTTTGTAGCCGTCGGTGAAGTAAACGGTATAACCGGGGGCATATTTTTGTGCATAGCTTTCGGAGTGGTTGGAAGCATGGCTTTAGGCATAGCTGAAGGTATGCCTAGAATCGTGGCTATGGGCATGGATGTAGCCGCGGCTAAGATGACAACTTTTAGCATGGCGATAGTATTCATTCTCTTCTTCGCTGCTTTGCTCATTGCTTTAGTCACTGCTTCGCTCATGGCTTTGCTCATTGTTGGGTGCATGAGTATAGGCATGGATGGGGGCGTTGCTGTGAGAATGGCTAGGTCCCTAGCTTTTGGGACGACTTCATGCGTGGTTTTAGGCATATCTGCGGTTTTTGTTTTGGCCATGGCTTTCGATATGGCTGGCGGAGAAGCCATAAAAATGACTGCAGAATGGTCTGAATTCATGATTATAGGGGTGGCTGCAGTCATGGCTGCAGTAGTAGCTATGGATGCAACAATCTTTAGGCCTGATGCTTTGATATTTAGTGCGTTCTATTTTACCTTTTTTGCTCTTCCTGGCCCTATGACAATGTGCACACCGTTGCCTCTGCCAGGCCTGAACAACCGCCTTAAAAAATGTCTGAAAGAGGATTGGACGATTGGAGTTAATAATCTCAATGAATTACTTGCCTATTCTATGCAGTTTGTGCCAGTCGTCCAGGCACTAAACGATGCATTGGCCGAACAGCCGACTGAACGCCTGCTGAAGATAGTGGACGAAGTTGCTAATGATCCATATGATTGGGATCTATTGCGCTTTGCCTCCGTTCCTCTGGTCAATGGATTGATGAAAATGGCTATTGATGGCATTAGTCTTCCTACAAGGTGGAGACTACTTTCTGAGGAGCGCTATCCAACTGACTTACGCCTGAACACTCCGGCCCGCGCTGCTTGTGCAGGCTTTTGGTATCTGCACGAAAAACAACCCTTTCAAGCGGCTCAGGCCTTTGCAGTAGTGCAGTCGCTGCCAAATGGCGAGGAGATGCACTGCCTGAGCCAGGCATTGCACCTGGCTCAGTCCGTTAGGGACTTTCATGGCCTGGCGGATCTTGCCGAGCAAGAGGCATTTCGACAAGCAACAACCAGGCCATCAAAGTCTGCAGTGATCTTGCATCCTGAAACTTGGCAAGCATTGGAACACCTGCAACACTGCGTTCTGGAGGCTCATGCCGTGCAGGAAAGCGTCTCCAAAGCAGCTCGCTCCTGGGCTTTAAACCGGGCAATTGGTGAGGCAGTCGCTGTGCATAAGATGATTGCCACTTTGCCCAAGGCCGAGCGCGACCTGGTTGAGGAGATCGCCAAAAATTGGCAGAATTATTTGGTCTCCGAGTCAAGTGATGTCGGGAACATCCCCATTAATGAGCCGGTAAAAAATCCCTATGTAGCAGGCGATCCTGTTGTGGGTTCTGGTTTCAAAGGAAGAGATGATATCCTCCGCCGTTTGGAGGAGCTCTGGTGCGGCACAAACGCTCCACCATCCGTAGTTCTCTGCGGCCACAGACGCATGGGCAAGACATCTATTCTTCGCAATATCAACACCCATCTGGGATCAGAGGTCCGCCTAGCCTACGTCAACCTGCAGATTCTGGGAGGAGCTGCTGGGGGGGTCAGTGACCTCTTTCTGGCAATGGCCGATGAGATTAGGGCTGCTCTCCCCGAACTTCCTGAGCCCGGGACGAACGAATTCGATAGCCACCCTTACCGGGCCTTCGAGCAGTATCTGAGTCTAGCACAAGCTGCCCTGGGATCATCGCGTCTGATCATTGCTCTGGATGAATTTGAGCAACTCGAAGAGTGGATGCGTACCGGACAAGTTAGCCGAGATCTGCTCAAAGTACTAAGGGGTTATATGCAGAAGGACGAGCATATCGCCTTTGCCTTTGCCGGATTGCACACCTTAGAGGAGATGACTGCTGACTACTTCGAGCCTTTTTTCGCCAGCGTACTGCCCATACCAGTCAGCTTTCTGAGCCACGATGCCACTTTCCAGGTCCTGGCCAATCCGCCGCTAGAGGATTTTCCCATGGATTACAGTCGGGAGGCACTGGAACGCATCTGGCAGCTCACTGGAGGCCAGCCCTACCTGGTGCAGCTTGTCGGCCACTATCTGGTCAGCCGCTTCAACCGCCTGACCTTCGAGCTTGGTAAGCAGATAGAGACGGAGTTTAAGCTGGAAGATGTTGTGGCTGTGATTGAAGATCCGGATTTTTTTAACCAGGGACGATACTATTTTGCCGGTGTTTGGGGTCAGGCAATGCAGGGTGCAGAAGGCCAGCAAGAGATATTGAAATTCGTGGCGGCATTTCCTGATGGCATTTCATTCCAAGGTATAATGGCCCGATTTGGGCCTAATTCGGATAAATTGACTTCTGCTCTGAAGGAACTGGAAAGGCATGATGTCTTGCGTGAAAAGGACGGACAGTGGCAGTTCACCGTCGAGCTAATGCGTCGCTGGGTAAAAGATTTTATGTGATCTTAAAAGGTTAAGGGGCCGGGACCGGGATTCGAACCCAGCTCGAGGGATCCACAGTCCCTCAGGATAACCACTACCCTATCCCGGCACGCCACAAATGCAGTCTACTGCAAGGAGATAAAACTTTCCCCGCAATAGGCCCGTCCGGTGACATCCACCACCAGAGAAACAAGATCTTCCAGGCGGTTGATGTAGTATACCTTGCCTAAACTTGCCAGTGCTTCCTCCACATGCTTATCCCTGTAGGCCTGGTCGATGCAGAAGAGCACGAAATTGCCCACTTCCGAGGCCCTTTTGATGTCATCCCATTCCTGGTAGAGGTTCTGAATATGGGTGTCGGTGATGCACAGGATCAGGCAACCGGGACGCTGCTCTGCCAGTTCCTTTATCGCCTTTCCCGGTATGTGGGTGCGAGTAGAGAAGAACTCCACCAGCACCTCCTCCACGGCGCTGAGATCTCGCGTCCAGGGATGGGCCAGATATTTCTCGCTGAAATTTATGGCCGCGATCTCTGCGCCCTTGCTGTGGGCGAACCAGCAGGCCTTAAAGGCGGCAAGCGTAGCTTTGTGGGTCTTGGTCCCCATCTTCGGCCCTTCCATGGAGCGGCTGCTGTCCAGGACAACAAGCAGATCAGGCACGGCTGAGCCGGCTGCGGCCATTGCCCCCGTCTCCGTTCCTCTCTTGTAGGTGGTCACTCCCGGGATTAGCCAGGGGGAGAGGCTTAAAGAGTAGGCATAGTCCAGCTCGCTGCAGGGATCGGTCAGCCTCCATTTGACCGGCGCAGAAGGGTAGCTCTCGCGGCGAGAGCGGGGCATTTCTCGAATCTCAATGCGGTAACTTTGATCGCGATACCAGCGCGAAAGGTCTCCCTTCAAGCCCAGAACGGCCAGCACCTCTTCGTAACTGCCAAGATCAAGGCTCGCGGCACAGTTCAGAGGCGCATTATTTGCATTGCCATTTAAGATCTCCAGGCATCTGATCTGCCCGCGCCCCAGTATGCCGGGCTGGAACTTCTCCAGAATCGTGGACATCTGGCGGCACTGCCTCTGCCAGAGGTTTCTCTCTCTAATGCCCGCAGAGAAAACCCTTCCCAGTAGCTCTACCTCTGGTCGCGAGCAAGAGGGAAGATCCACTCCCCAGTAATTCCTTAAAAATCCCATAACCATTCGGTCCAGGGGCATGAGACGGTCCTGCTTTGCCAGCATATTCCAGCCCAGCAGCACCATTCTTTCATCAGACGCGCTTCTCTCCAGCCGGAAGGAGTCCACCACAATATCGGTGAATATATTGACCAGACAGCGCGCCCGGTCGATATCCGGCTGATCCAGGCCCTTTAATGCCGCCAGAGCCAGCATGCCGGCCTCATCTAAGGAACGGGGACAGAAAATATAGTGGACGATGAGGTGGCCAAAGAGGTTTTCCAAATAAACCGGTCCCTGGTCCACAGTCTTCTGATCTATAGTGATGCAGTAGTTGCCGAAAGGAAACTCGCCCGCACTTGCTGACGGCCCAGGGCGCGGCCTGGGAAGAAGGGGCCAGTGCCAGCTCTCGCAAGATCGCTGCCAGACATCAGCCCAGTCCCAGGAGATCATCCGCCGCCTCGGGACCATAGCTTGCCGCCCTAATGCTTCCACCCTTTTTGCGCCATCCCGCTCTCTTGGCTGCCTTTCCCTTTACAAGGATTTTGCCGCCACTCATAAGAAGCCCCAGATAGTCGCCGACGTCCCCGCGCACATAGAGGCTGCCGGCGCGCATGAGCCATCCCGCTCTCTCAGAGCAGCTTCCGAGAACTGCTATCCGGCCTCCCGAGTTGCCTAGGCCCGCAAACTTGCCGGCATCGCCCTTAACCACGCCATAGCCGCCGCGCATGTTTCGAAAGGCATAATCCCGGCAGCCTGCCGCTATTATTCCACCACCCTCCATCTCCTGGCCCAGATAGTCACCCGCTTTTCCCTGCACCCGGATCTTGCCTCCTTTCATCCTCTCGCCGACGTGGTCTGCGGCCTCCTGCAGGATTATGGTGCCTCTGGAAAGCTCGAGGCCTGCATAATCCCGGCAAGGCAATAGCAATGGAGCAGCGCAACACTCTGCGGCAAGGCTGGTGAGATAACCCCAGA
>JAQTYS010000115.1 GCA_028688175.1 Methanothrix sp.
CGGTGGGTTGCTTGAGAAATATAGCCTTTTGTATCTTGTCAGTAGCTTTGCTGGTCTCTTCCTTCGCGACTGGTGCCACAATACAGGTAAACTCTGATCTGCAAGCTGCGATTGATGCTGCTTCACCTGGAGATACCTTGCAAGTAGCCAGTGGCGTCTACGACAAGATAACCATACAAAAGAGCCTGAATCTGGTGGGCAATGGTGCGGTTATCCGGGCTGGAAATAGAGACGCTTGCGTCAACATAGATGCGGACAATGTGGGCATCAGCGGCTTTACCGTCCGGGACGGTTTTTACGGAATAAAACTCAACAGCGTGTCTGGCTGCAATATCTCCAACAACACGGTAATCTACTGCGCTCAGCCTGGCATTGCTCTTCTCTTTTCCGACGGGAATATCATCACCGGAAACAACGCCAGCTTTAACGGCATAGTGGGAGAAGGCTGGTATGGAATATACCTCTCCAACTCCAACGATAACCTCATCACCAACAATGTGGCCTATGGCAACGGTGCTTACGGTATCAACCTCTTTCCTTCCTGCTGCAATAATACCATACGCAAAAACGTGCTGCATGGAAATATGTACGGCCTTTACATGTTCACCGATTGCTCTGAAAACCTGATCGAAAAGAATGACCTGTCCAGAAATACCAACTCCGGCCTGGATCTGCGTTTCAATTGCACGAAGAATCTCATCATCAACAACACCATGGAGGATAACGTAGTAGCCGGACTGACCCTCATGGAAGACTCGGGCCAAAACACTATTAGCGGAAATGAGATACGAGGCAACGGACGCTATGGATTGCAGATACAGAGCCGCTCGGATGGCAATAGCTTCATTTATAACAACATCTCCGAGAGCCAGACGGGTATCTTCCTGGATTCGAGCCAGAATAAGATTTACGGCAATCGCATAGCTGACAATGTCATCCAAGCTGATGATCGAGGAGTAAACAGCTGGAATGCAAAATACCCCAGGGGCGGAAACTTCTGGAGCGACTACAGTGGCCTGGATGAGATGCAGGGATCCGGGCAAGATGTCCCAGGCAGCGACGGTTTTGGCGATGAGCCTTACAGGATAAGCGAGAGCGGAAAAGACCAGTACCCCATTATGGGCGCGCAGGTCAAGCAGATCGCCATCCTCTCCAAGGAGATAAATCCTACGAAAGCAAGATTAGGTGACGCCGTGGCCATTAAGGTCGAGCTGAATTCCCGTTATGATCTCTTGCAGGTAACCGCTCGAGCATATCAAGATGGATTCGAGGCGCAAGGCTATAGCCGGTTGGTCTTGTCAGGAGATATCTATCGGGGAGACTTCTCTACGGCCCTGCTGGATCCGGGAAGATATGATATTGTTCTGAGCGCAAAAGACGCGCGCGGATACGAGCTGCAAGAGACACTGGGTGAAGTTGAGGTAACCTCTAGGCACTGATTTACCTCTAAAAGGTTTATATTTCATAAGTTATTATTGTGTTAAAAAGGGGAGACAGATGACAACATTCAGATCATGTTTGGGATCCTGTTTGGTGGGTGTGGGCATCATAGTGTTATTAGCGTTATTGATGCTGGTAAATTCTGCGAGCGCAGGCGAAGCCTATTGCGATGCTTGCAAGGGCGACTCCACATCGAGTGCAGATTATCAATTAAGCAAGCTTGACAATATAGGCAATCCCAACGCGGGAAAGGAAGAAGTCATGCCTGGTCTGAGCACGGCTCAGAAGAACCGGGTGGGAATCTGGAAACAGCCCCTCGCCGGTTTCAGCAAAGCTGATGACGCAAATGAGAGCAGCACCGTGCAGGAAGCTGCACCGGTGAATAACACCGCTGAAAGCACGGCAAAGAAGACCGAGAAGCGCAAAGTCGCAGAAGAGAACATTCCCATTGTGCGCAGTGCCAAGGCATTGAACATGTTTGCTCCCATTAACGACTCAACCGGATCTGCAATCTTGCTGGATATTAGCGAGGAAGCCACAGAGCACATCGCTGGATCGGTTGCTATTCCCTATACCAATTTTCTTATCAATGGAACATATTTGCGAATGGAAGAGGAGATGACAAAGCTGCTGGGCGACGTGGGAATTTCCCGGGAAGACCCGGTGATCATCTACGGTGAATGCATGCCCTGTGGTGGAGGCCCCTCGCCTGCGACCTTCGTCTACTGGATTATGAGATCTCTGGGCCAGGAGAATGTCAGGGTTCTGGATGGAACGGTAAAGGATTGGGCAGCAGCTGGAAAGCCTACCGCCGCAGAGACTACGATCTTGCCGGCTAAGGTATACACTCCGAATGTCAATGCGGATTTTTCAGCCGATTACAGTTTAGTAAAGAGCGGCACCGTCCAGATTGTGGATGCAAGAAGCATGGAGGATTTCGGTGCGGGATCCATTCCCGGAGCAATACCCATTCCCAACGAGAACGTGGTCATCAATAACAGAATTAGGGACGAAACCAAGCTTGACCGGGTCTTCGCTATCCTCGACAAGAATCAGCCGGTAGTTGTCTACACCAATACGGGCGTGAAGGCTTCCGCGGTCTGGTTTGCCTTGATTCTCCAGGGCTATGACGCTAAGCTGTACTCCTATGTAAATTACTGGGAAAATCAGATGGCTTCAGGCAAGACGGATGCAATCAACTCTACCGCTTGAATAATATTGGGGCAAAGGCTATGAATATTTCCAGAATTGCCATAAGCCTCCTGCTCTTGGTGGCGATATTTGCCGGGGGAGCCGTCTCTGGCGTCAACGGAGAATGCTCCTTGTGCAAAGGCGGGTCTCCCACTGCTCAGCAGGATGTGCTCAATAACGAGTGGGCAGTGTTCCTGGGCAAGGAGAACGCAACTACTGAGGTGATAACCAGCGCCGGCGGCCTGGTCAATCCTCGGTATAATCGAGCGAATAACCCCAGCTTGCAGGCGAAAAAAACCAATGAATTGACAACAAAACAAGCGGGTGATCAAGACAGCTCATCTGTCCGAGCGGCCTTGCCGAGTAAAACAGTCAGCGATGCAGCTATAAAGAGAAGCTTCGGCTTTGCCAACATGCTGGCGTCGTTTGATAGCATCAACGATTCGGACATTATCTTAGACATAAGCCCCAATGCCACAGAGTACATCCCTGGTGCAATCAATATTCCCTACACACAATTCGTGGAAGCGGGAGGTATTCTTAAGTCTGTATCCCAGCTGGCTGCCATTCTCGGAGACGCAGGAATTTCCCAGAACGATGCCGTAAAGATCGCCGGTGAATGCCAGCCGTGCGGCGGAGGGCCTTCTGCTGCGGGATTTGGATACGCAGTCATGAAGTATCTGGGTCATAAGGATGTTAAGATGCTTGACGGGAGTATCGATGACTGGGTAGCAGAAGGCAGACCCACGATGGCAAAACCCGTAGTGCTGCCTCCCCAAGACTATATTGCCAGCATAGATGCCGACCTGATGGCCACCTATGAATTTGTGCAAAGCGGCACACCCCAGATAATTGATGCCAGAACTTCCCAGGAATTCGATGCTGGGGCGATACCTGGCGCCATCAATATACCCTACAGCAGAGTGCTTGATGCAAAGAGAATAAAAGATGAGTCCGACTTGAAAGAGCTGTTCTCTTCTATTGCCATGGACAAACCTGTTATAGTGTACACCAATACCGGCGTCAAGGCCTCAATGGTCTGGTTTGCCCTCGGTCTTCTAGGCTATGATGCCAGGATTTACACCTGGCAGAATTGGGTGGCCAATTCGCCTCGATTAGACATCGACTTGCAGGAGGCTTATGCCAAGCCCAATCCTGCCATGATCGGTGATGTCGTCCAGATAACCGCACTCTTCGAAGAGATTAATAACAGCTCATCGCGTCAAAAGGCTAAACAGAACGCAAGCGAGACTGTTTTGACCATAAAAGGCTGTGCTACCTGTGGATTCGGATCGCCGCAGGGATATGCTGACCTGAGCAGCACCGATGGGACGGTCAAGATTGGCTCCACATCCCAGGCACAAAGAACGGCGGCTGAAAAAGTCTTCACGGTATCATCTCAGCTATTGAGTCCTTCCGGAAATACCGTCTCGCGGGTAGTGATGAAACGCATCAAATCTGATGGAGACGAGTTTGTCGGCATCTGGAATGCCAATGTGGCGGCGGGCACTTACAGGGTTGATGTTGTAGCTACTTTAGGAGAGGTCACAAAGACCTTCCCGGACGCCTTGAAAATTAAGGTCGTCAGCACCAGTAAATATAAGAATCTTGGGGAAGAATAACTGGAGCTAAGCGTGAACTTCAGCTCAGTTGTCTATTTTATTTTATTGGCAGGTCTGCTTAGCTGTGCGGCTGCTTTTCCCGTGCAAAATGCATTGGATAACAATAAGGCCAGCATTTGGTTTGAAAAGGAATATGTGAACTACTTCAAGCCAAATGCGGATGATGGAAAGCCTCCAGTTATTTATGGTGTAAGCGTGAGCCCATCAGCTCTGAAGGTGGGCGCTCCTCGGAGCGAAATCAACGCATTTGTGCATGACGTCGGCAGCATAGATATGGTCTATGCCGATATCGGCAATCGCATGAACCTCATGCTCGATTTAAATCAAGACCACCGATATACCGGGTACTGCGGCTCCAACCTGCCGCCCGGAGCCTACAAGGTTACAATTGTGGCCATCGACAAGGCGGGCAATGCGGCAAAAGACGAATCCGCAACCCTTACCATTCGCGATCCCAAAGACCTCAATAGCAATGGAATTGAGGACAGCCTGGAAAAGCAAGGCGGCAAGGATATGAAGGTGATTGTAATTCATGACGGCAATCTGAGCAATGTTGCTCCTGCCATAGATCGCTTCCATATCCTGCCGGGGAGCGCTTTGACGGTATCCGGCGACAAGCTGGAGAAGATTGCCAGGACCAACGGCGTCAAGGGGATCTACAAGGATCAGAAGCTGAAGATCTTGGCGCTTCCAGGCCCAACTGACGGTCCGTCAAATCCATCCCCTTCTCGCGAAGGATCCTGGAATATCGATGACCCCAGGATGGATAAGGGGTTCACGGGAGAGGGCGTGACTGTGGCCCTGATCGATACCGGCGCGGATGGTGAGCACAAGGCCCTGGCCGGCAAAATTGTGGCTTTTAAGGATTTCGTAAACAACCAAACCGATTCCTACGATGACAACGGACATGGAACCCATTGCGCGAGCCTAGTTGCTGGAGAGAAGGGCACGGGCGTGGCACCGGGAGCAAAGCTGGTGGTAATCAAGGTAATGGACCAGGAAGGTGCATGCTATCTTTCTGATGCCCTCAATGCGCTGGACTGGTGTTTAGAGAATAAGGAGCGTTACGGAATTAGAGTTGTATCCTTTTCCGTAGGTGGTGAAAGCCCCTCGGACGGAACCTCTCTCTTGGATGAAGCCTGCAACAAAATAGTGGAAAATGGGCTGGTTATGTGTGTGGCAGCAGGAAATTCAGGTCCTGCTGCTTCATCTATCGTTATTCCTGGTGATGCCGAGAATGTCATAACTGTGGGCGCTGTGGACCGCTCTGGCAATATCTTCGAGCTATCTTCGCGCGGACCGACGGCCAATGGCGATACCAAGCCAGATCTGGTCACGCTGGGTGTGGATGTGGTCTCCGCCTTAGCCGGCTCGAAGAACGGTAAGAGCTCAATAAGCGGCACATCAATGGCCGTTCCTCAAGTCTCAGGCGCTGTAGCGTTATTGCTGCAAGCAAGGTCTGATCTTGCTCCGGCTGATTTGAAGAGGGTGTTGCTCAAGACGGCCGACGATCTAGGTCCGTCTGGTCTGGATAATGTATACGGCTATGGGGCCCTCAATCTGACTGGTGCCCTGCAAAGCATCAGTGCGCCTCTCCCGGGGCTATCGCCTCCCGTTCTTGAGGAGGTTAAGCTTAACCGGAAGGATGCCTCGGTAGGCGAGCCGGTCATGATTGAGGCCCAGGCTCTGGGCGATATCAGGACCATAAATGCCAATATCATAGGGCCGGACAGAAATATGGAGATACCCATGGATGACTTCGACGGCAACGGTATCTTCTCTGCCCGCTGGGAGACGAGTTTTTGGACACCGGGTGACTACCAGGTAAAGGTTGATTTGCTGGGAAAATTCGGGGAGGTGGACGATAAGACTGTCCCTTTCCGTCTACTGGAGAAGGGGTGAAACTGGTATGTCTTTAGCCTGGCAGGAGATCGCCCGGTTCGGCAAGAAATTGGTCCTCTCCGGCCTTACTAGCTCCCGATTTGGAAATATCAGCTTGTTGCAGGAGGATCGGATCTTTATAACCTGTACAGGGAGCATGCTCGACGAGCTGGATGAGGGAATGGTTGTAGTGGTTGATTTGAGCAGTCCTTGTAATCTGGATAAAATTGCCAGCAGCGAGACCTGTGTTCACCGGGCCGTCTACCAGAGAACCGAAAACATGGCCATCATCCACACCCACTCTCCCTATGCGGTAGCACTATCCCTGCTGGAGCAAAGGGCTATAGAGCCGATGGATAGCGAAGGTCTGCTATTTTTAGGAACAATGCCAATTGTCGAGGGCTCAATTGGCACAAATGATCTGGCTATGGCTGTATCAATTGCCCTGCAAAATCATAAGGCATGTATTGCTCGCGGCCACGGCGTATTTGCAGCAGGCAATAGTCTATCAGATGCTTATACAGCGGCCTGTATGGCTGAGCATAGCGCTCAGGTGAGATACCTGGTAAAAACCTATCCGGGGGAAAAATTTATATCTTCTCCCTCACTTCAATAATTTGAGCGGGTAATCCTAGTTTTTGAAATCCACACTGAACCCCCCACTCTCCTACCCGCTCTCTTTAAATTTAAATGGGCTGTATCCGGCGTGAGAATCGTATTTTCTCGTCCAGTTGTCAAAAGATCTATTAATGCCGCATGCTAAAGGTATCCTATGAATTCGTCTCTGGAGCTAGGAAAGATCATGGGCATACCAGTGCGCCTCCACTGGACACTTCTATTGGTCATCTTGTATGTTGCCTGGGCTTTTGCTTCTTTTAGCCAGATCGTCTACGGAAATACCTATGGTTTCGGTGATATTGAGCCGACACAGATGCGATGGTTCTATTCTCTGCTCTTTGCAGTAGTGCTCTTTGCTTGCGTTGCCCTGCATGAGCTGGGCCATTCCTATGTTGCCCATAAGAACGGCATCGGCATTAAGAGCATAACTCTCTACTTCTTTGGCGGGGTAGCTTCTATGGAGGAGATCCCCAGAAATCCCCGCATGGAGCTGCAGATGGCTTTTGCCGGTCCGGCGGTAAGCGGGGTGCTGGGATTTATCTCGGTTTACCTAGCCGGACCGGCAGCGGCTTATGGTGGTGCAGGCAGCGCTCCGGTCATCATGCTCTGGACTTTGGGCATTATGAATCTCATCCTCATGGCCTTCAATCTCCTCCCTGCCTTTCCCATGGATGGGGGGCGGCTCTTGCGGGCTTGGTTTGCCACCCAGATGCCTTATATAAAAGCGACTCGACGTGCTGCGGATATCGGGAAGATCTTCGCGACTCTCATGTTTCTGCTGGGCCTGTCCTCTCTAAATTTCATGCTCCTTTTTGTGGCATTCTTCGTCTATGTAGGTGCATCTGAAGAGGAGAAAGCTACCGAAATAAGCGTCAGCTTGGAGGGAATATCCGTGCGAAATATAATGTCTGCTCCAGTACGCAGCATAGCTCTGGATATGACGCTCGATGAGCTGAAAGAATTGATGTTCCGGGAAAAACATAGAGGCTATCCGGTGATGGATGGCGATACCTTGACGGGTATTATCACTCTGACAGATCTGCAGAAGGTTGCCGAAGCAGAGAGGGCCGTAACGCGAGTTGATCAGGTGATGACAAGAAAGTTATATTTGATCGGCCCTGAGGAAGAGGCATCGACTGCCATGAAGATGATGAATGATATGCAAATTCGTCGACTACCTGTGATCGCTGAGGGTCGATTGGTGGGCATAGTCTCCAGGGAGGACCTGGTCAGGGCCATTGAGCTTTGCAGAGAGCGGGAACATTAAGAGGTAATCAATTTGGAGAATACGACGGAAAATACTAAAGACGCCGACGCTTCTTCTTGCCGACTGGTGGAGCCGGGGGAATTGGCCGCTGGCAGCGAATCCCATGAAATCATAATAGTAGGTACTGCCCATGTATCAGAAAAAAGCGTCCAGGAAGTAATCAGCAAGATCGAGGAGACGCGACCCGATATAGTCGCTGTGGAGCTGTGTCCGGCTCGCTATCGGGCTCTTATCGGCCAGGAGGTTGAGAAGGAGATCAAGATCAGTGAGCTACTCAGTGGCGGAAAACTCTTTTTCTTCCTGGTTCAGTTGTTCTTGGCCTACATCCAGAGAAAGATCGGTGAGGAGATGGGGGTTAAACCCGGCTCGGAGATGCTGGCAGCCATACAAGCCGCCAAGAAGGCAGGCGCGC
>JAQTYS010000116.1 GCA_028688175.1 Methanothrix sp.
TGTGAATGATGGAGGGAAAACATATGAAAATTTTGATTGTAGATGACGAGGAAAACATTTTGAAGATTGTAGAGGCGTACTTGGTTGCTAAAAACTACCAAGTATTCAGAGCCATGGACGGAGAAGAAGCATTGCGGAAAGCCGAAACCATCCGGCCGGATCTCATCGTCCTGGACCTCATGCTGCCGGATATCTCCGGTCCTGAGGTCTGCCGAAGAATAAGAAAATCCTCCAGCGTGCCTGTGATTATGCTGACGGCAAGAACAACGGAACAGGATATCCTGAGCGGACTGCAAATCGGCGCGGACCATTATATGACGAAACCCTTCAGCCCCAAAGAACTGGTGGCCCGAGTACAGACTGTACTGCGACGCTCACATCCGGAACCCCAAGAGGTGAAATGGTCCTTCGAAGGTGGTTTATTGGAAATCTATCCCGATAACAAGCAAGTATTCAAAAAGGGCGTAGAAGTGGGACTAACGCCAACTGAGTACAGGTTGCTGACTCTTCTGGCGTCACATCCTCAGCAGATTTTCCCTAGGCAACAGCTCTTGCAGGTCGTAAAAGGATTAGATTTTGACGGAACAGATCGAGTCATTGATGTCCATATTAAGAACCTGCGACAAAAGATAGAAGATGATGATACGCGAACCCCCTACTATATCCTGACAATCTATGGAGAGGGATACCGATTTGGTGGTCAAAAATGAAGCGAACAATAAAGTGGCAACTTCTCCTTTCCTTCGTTTCGCTTTCTTTTATTCTGGTAGGAGCCTTTAGCTGGATAACGCTGAACTTACTGGAGAGCCACTTTGCTGACTATGTCAGGGAGAGACAGGAGTCAGAGTTGGAAGAATACAGCACTGACTTAGAGAATCTCTATCAACAAAACGGTACATGGGAAGAAAATTCGCAAGCAATTCAGCGTGTTGGGCGGAATGCTCTCCAACAGTCAGTGATTGTGAGGATTTTCGACGAGGACGGGCAACTGTTATGGAGCCCATCCGCTTCTGAGGAAGAAGATGCGAAGAACAAGGTTCAGGATCATCTCCTGCATATGGAGCAAATGGTGGGAGGTATGGAGAGTGATTACGTGCAAAGTCGTAGTCCCCTTTATGATGGTACCGAAGAAATTGGCATGATGGAGATTCAATCCGTGGGTCCCTATGCTTACACAGAACATGACGCCCTCTTTATTTCCGATATGGAAAGTAAATTGGTTTTGGTGGCCTTCTTCTCGCTCCTCATTCCCCTCTTCTTTGCGCTATTGGTGGCCAAAAAGCTTAGTTCTCCCATCGTCACAATCAATGATTTCACCAAGGAAATTGCCAAAGGGCGTTACAGCAGTCTTTCTCTGGAAGAAACAGGAATCCGGGAGATTGATGACCTGCTGGTATCAGTGAATGATCTTTCCTTGCAACTTCAACACCAACAGAAGATCCGAAACCGTTTGTCCTCCGATATTGCTCATGAAATCAGAACGCCTTTGACGACCTTGAAAGGGAATATTGAAGCCATGATAGATGGTGTTTGGGAAATATCTGAAGAGCGGCTCTATCGTTGTTACGAAGAGGTAAGCCGAATTACGCGTCTGATTGGAGAAATCGATCGGATCAACGAACTCGAAAGTCAGGAGTCTCAGCTACAGAAAAACACCTTTGATCTTACGGAACTAGCCCAACAAATCGTGGACAATTTCCAACCCATGCTGGTTGAAAATAAACTTAACTGCTCCGTTAGTGGTGATCGTGTTTTCATTTCCGCGGACCGGGACAAAATTCATCAGGTCTTAACTAATCTGTTGGCAAATGCCATTAAGTTTACCCCTTCGGGAGGAAGAATCGACCTTTACGTTTCGCAAAGTAAAGGCACTACTTCCTTTCGGATAATCGACAACGGACAAGGAATCCCTCCGGACGAAGTGGGCCAAATATTTGAACGGTTCTATATGGCGGAGCCCTCCCGAAACAGTAAACTAGGGGGGCAAGGAATAGGCCTTTCCATTGTAAAGGGCATTGTGAATGCGCATCAAGGGACTATTTCCGTAGATAGTATTTATGGGAAAGGCACAACATTTACAATCAATCTTCCCATGGCAAAAATAAAATAGGGTTTATAAAAAAGTACTCCAACTAATTAAATAGGGTTGGAGTACTTTTTTCAGTGATCTATTCTCTTATCGTGCAAGGACATCAATCTCCACCTCTGTCGGATTATCGGATACAATCTCAATTAGCATGCGGTGGGGTAAGTTTAGACTGGTTTGTCCAAGGGATTGGATCCACCCTGTCCTCACGGCGATTTGCTGGGGGCTGTTATCCGATTTGTCACGAATCCGCTCCCCATCAATTTCGATAATATTATACTTCCCGGGAGCAGGATAGTAGGTGATAAGCCGCTGTTTCTCATTTCCGGTCAGGAGGAAGCGGTCCACTTCCTCGCCGTTGAACGAGATAACTGCATACAGCTTGCTCTTTTCTATGTGCGCAGTTTCAACGGCGAAGATCATTGTCGGTAAAAAAGATAGAACAAACAGAAAAGAGACAATAATAATATCAAAAGGTTTCACCATTCTGCGATACTTTTTAATCATGATTCTCCCCCTTTTTCTCTCGTTTACTCTAACTGTTTTTTTCTCTTCAAGTACTCTGCTTCCGTAATATTATCTCTGGCAAATTCTTTTTGAATCTGTTCCAAAGAGGTCTCATTCGCAATTCGACTATCTGTTCGATCGGAAAGAATCTTGATAAGGAGGTACGCCACCATAAACAGCACTACAATCCAAAGCAACCCAATCAATCTCAAAGGTCCCAATCCGTCATGATTCAGTAGATTCCAATAACTCGACATGCCACTCACACTCTTTCCTGTTATCCGTCTTTACTTCAATCTCTTTCTCCTTTGAGGTTCCATCCTTCTAGATAGTAGGTTTTGGGCGGATAATCCCTTCTCCGGTAAATCCAAATACCAATCGCACCCACAAACAAGAGCAAGGACAATCCCTGTGACACCCGCAAGAAATCACCAATCCACAAACTATCCGTGCGCAGGCCCTCTATGAAGAATCTGCCCGCTGAATACCAGATAGTATAGCTGAGGGCCACTTCGCCTTGCCGCAACAACCCCTTGCGGTTTCGCAAGGCAATGATTACGCCAAATCCGAGGAGACTCCATAATGACTCGTAGAGGAAGGTGGGCTGGTAGTACACACCGTTAATTTGCATCTGATCAATGATAAACTTCGGAAGGTACAAGTTCTCCAGAAATGTTCGAGTCACTTCTCCACCATGTGCTTCCTGGTTAGTGAAGTTGCCCCATCGACCGATGGATTGGGCCAAAAGGACATAGGGAGCCAGCACATCCAACATCAAGGCAACGGGAATCCTCTTTTTCTTGGTGTACCAATAGACAGTGAATCCCCCTGCAATCAACCCCCCATAAATGGCAATTCCACCATTCCAGATTTGGACGATTTCGCCCGGATTTTGCAGATAGTACTGCCATTCGAAGAGAATGTAGTAGATTCTGGCTCCAATCAGCCCAATGGGAATCGCCCACATTGTCATATCTGTAACGGTATCTTCTCCTAAGCCTCTTTTCGTGCCCTCCTTGGACGCCAAGGAGATTGCCAATAGCATAGCAGCCCCAATGATAATCCCATACCAGTAGACGGTGAATGGGCCAAATGAGAAAGCTACGCGATCAATTGTTCCTACTATTGTTTCCATACTTTCCTCCTTATAAGAAAAAAACGTTTATTTTATAGTGCTTTTACAATCCCAAGTAAGGTTCTGGGTCAACCTGAACCCCATTCTCATAAACCTCGAAATGCAGGTGGACACCTGTTGAATCCCCCGTTGTTCCCATTATCCCTAATTGTTGTCCTTGGGATACTTTTTGTCCGGGAGCAACCCGAAGGCTGCCCGCTTCCATGTGAGCGTATAAAGTTTGGAGTCCGTTTCCATGGTCGATTTTCACGTAGTAGCCCCATGAATTATGGTACCCGGCTACTAGAACGGTTCCCCCCTGGGCTGCGACAATCGGTCCCGATCCGGCAAAATCCATGCCCGCATGCAATTTCCACTCCCCTGTAAGAGGATGGATTCTGTATCCAAAAGGATCTGTTACAATCCCATTACTCGGACGAATGAAACCAGACGCGGTAACGCTCTTCGCTTCAGGCAGGGTTTCCCCCGCAGAGGCATACTCCACTACCTTGCTTTCTTCGAAGAAGCTTTCAGGAACAATCTCACCCGCCATTGCAACCGCGACCTCTTGTGCAGCCTGTTGTCGTACTACTTCTTCATCAGCGATCCGGCGTTGCTCCTCCTTCAGTTGATCGGAGAGGGTGCTCACCGTTCCGGCAAGATTCTGTTGCTCCTGATCAATCGCTTCTTTTTGTTCCACCGTAAGATCATACTCTTGGGCTAGCTGCTCGATTTGATTCTCCAGCCCTGCTTTCTGTGTCACCAAATTGGTTTTGGCTACTTGGATTTCCGCACTCAGTATTTCGAGGTTTTCCTGCTCGTCCTCAGCTGCCTGCTTTTTCTCCACCAGATCCATTTTGTCATTTTTCTGCTGGACGAGTATTTCCTTGTTGATGTTCATAATGTAAGTTACTAAGCCTATGTTCCCTATCATTTCCGCAAGGTTCTCCGAGTTGATAACTGCTTCCAGGAGAGTACGTGGATTTGTATCTGTTTGGACGGCTCTGGCTTGCACTTTAAGTTTTTCCCCTCTTAGTTCAATCCGTTCTTCCAGCGTTTCTGCTTCTTTACCCAATTCCTTTATTTTTTCCTCAGAAATCTGCAATTTCCCCTGCTGTTCAACTAATTGTAGGGTGAGCTTGTCGATTTCCTTTTGCAGGGTGATTGTTCCAACCCCAAGTTGCTCTTTCTTTGCCTCCAATGTGTCCAATAGCTCTTGTTGCCCTGAAGAATTCTCATCCAATTCTTGGATTCTGCTTTCCAATTCCGTTTTTTGTTGATTGAGCTCTTCCAGCGTATCAGCTTTCACATCCAAAGGTACCACCAGTAAACTTAAAAGCGTGGGAATTCCTAAAATCCTGAACATCTGCTTTCTATTCATGTATCCTCCTTAAATGTCGGCAAAATTTGCCCCTTTCTTTTGCTTATTTTACTGTACCAAGGAATTATGTAGGTTTTATGGAGTTGTTAATCTCCATAAAACCCACATAGTTTTACTCTATTCTTGTCTTAGAAAGTTATTCTGAATCTTATTCGCTTCACTGATGGAATTGGGTTCTTCGTAATTTTTTAATCTATCGTCCATTTCTTTACTAACGTGTTAGTTGTAGCATTGGCGAAAAAATAAAAGGAGAGTTGAACATGGAATCAATCTTATTTATTGTTTTGATGGTGGCAGGGCACATACTCATGATGTTTGTTATGCCAGGTATGCATGGCGGACATAATCATAAAGGACATGGTCACGCGGATCCCGAATCGGAAGACAAGAAAAAGTTGGAAATTGAAAACAAACGGTTAAAAGAGGAATTGAACGTAGTAAAATCAAAAATAAATCAAAATGAATTGTGAGGGCCATTCCACATTGAAGCAGAAAATCATTCAAATTTCAGGGTTTATTTTCATTACCTTTTTCATCTTATCCCTTTCGGTGGCAGCAACCATCAACTTTACCTTCCTCTACTCGTTTGACATTGGTTACTTGAATATATCGGAATATGTAGACATGCCGAAAGAGCAAATCTTAATGAACTATCGTATTCTGCTAGATTACCTGAATACCCCATGGATAGCGAAACTGGATATGCCGGATTTCCCTAGCTCAGTTAGCGGGTTATTCCACTTCACTGAAGTGAAGAAGTTGTTTATGCTGGACTACCTGATTCTGATTACTTCAGGGATAGGCTCCTTCTGGTTTATGCAGTATCTAAACAGAGAAGGGCAATACTGGCGACTTCTTCGATACTTCCAGTGGGGAATCTTGCTTCCGCTGGGTGTTGTTTTGGCTCTATTGATCAACTTTGATGTGCTGTTTGTGCTATTCCATCAGGTATTCTTTAACAATGATGCTTGGCTATTTAATCCCGCAACTGATCCCATCATCTTAGCGCTGCCGGCGGAGTTCTTTATGCACAGTTTCCTCTTGGCCTTTGGATTAATCGAAGTCTTCCTAATCCTGGGGTACTTCACTACTAAATATCGAATCTCTGCCCCAAGCCGTTGATTAAAAAGGTTATGGTTCATAAGAAAAGCAGGGCTCTCCATCGAAAGCATGGGAGCCCTGTTTTTATCGAAAATTTATCGATCTATGATTTTCCTTATACAGCATACTGGCTGGTCTGACCCGATTCTGGAAGGGGGTCAAACCAGCCAGTGCTTTTTTCGTTCCTGCTTCGTTTTATTTAGGGTCTAATTTCAAAAGCATGGCATTGATCGCAACAATAACGGTCGATAAGGACATGAGGACGGCGCCGAAGGCCGGACCCAAGGTAATGCCGATAGGAGCAAGGAGGCCAGCAGCAATTGGAATCGCGATAAAATTGTAGCCTGCTCCCCATACCAAGTTTTGTTTCATTTTACGTGTCGTCTTGTTTGCTAACTCGATAAAGGATTCAATATCCCCTGGATCAGACTGAGTAAGGATAATATCCGCAGAATCCAAAGCTACTTGCGTTCCAGCTCCGATTGCAATACCTACGTCTGCCAAGGCAAGGGAAGGTGCGTCATTGACCCCGTCTCCCACCATGATAACCGTCTTGTTTTGGTTTTTCATGGACTCGACCAGCTTGTACTTATCTTCCGGAGATTGATTGGCTTGGTATTGAATACCTAGAACTTCTGCAACTCCTTGTGCAGCTTCCTCGTTATCACCAGTAGCCATGAGTGGTTCAATTCCGTATTTTTTCAGCACCTCGATCAAGTTTCTGCTGGTTTCTTTCAGTTCATCTCCCAATGCGACAGCGCCGATTGCTTCATTATTTTCTACAAGGATACTTAAAGTAGCGCCTTTCGGAATATCCATACGCAATGCTTTTCCGTATGCCTTTTGGCTGATTAATTGATAGTGGTGGCCGTTCGCCTCCCCTTCTATTCCTGCTCCCGAAACGATTTCAATGGAGTCAAAGGAAACTGACTTAATGCCTTTCGCTTCAGCGTGGTTCACAATCGATTGGGCAATCGGGTGACTGGAGCCCGCCTCTATACCCGCCAACAAGCCTGTAATTTCTTCTTCAGAATATTTATCACTCAAAACAGTGACGTCCAACACTTTAAATTCACCAGTTGTTAAAGTACCTGTTTTATCCAATACCATAACATCCGCTTTAGTAGTTAATTCCAAAGCTTCTCTATTTTTAACCAGTAATCCTCGGCTTGCACCCAAACTAGTACTACGTGATACTACCAAGGGAATAGCAAGACCCAAAGCGTGTGGGCAGGCAATAACTAACGTAGTCACAGTAAAGATAACGGCTGTAGGCAGATCCGCAATGATCGTCCAGATTAGTAGGGCGATTAAAGCTACTACAACCGCAATGTAGAACAACAAGCCAGCTACTTTGTGAGCCACATTCTCTGCTCGAGAAGGTTGGCTTTGTGCTTGGCTAATTAATGATTGTACTTGTGAGATAAAGGACTTATCCCCTGTTTCTGTTACTTCTACATATAGGACACCACTACCATTTGTTGATCCACCAATGACTTGATCTTTAACATTCTTTTCGATTGGCTTAGATTCACCTGTTAAGAGGGCCTCGTTTACACGGGATTCTCCGCGAATAATGATACCATCAGCTGGAACATTTTCTCCTGCTTGAACACGGATAACATCTCCAACCTGAAGTTCAGACACAGGACGAGTCTCAATCGAATCGTCTTCTAAAACAACATGAGCGTCTTTTGGCACTAATTCTGCTAGAGCTTTTTGCGCGTCCCCTGCTTCACCCAATGCCTTCATTTCAATCCAGTGTCCTAATAACATGATTAAAAGTAACGTTGCAAACTCAAAGAAGAAGTCCATAACATGTTCTCCGGTCACATATCGAGCGGCCACTGCGTAAACACTATAGGCATAAGAAACCGTTATTCCCAAAGTAATCAAGGACATCATGCCTGGAGCTTTTGAATTAAACTCATCTTTCGCACCCATGTAGAATGGTTTTCCGCCATAAATGTATAGAATTGTTGCCAATACAGCTGCTACAACGTCTGCATAAGGAAAGATAATTTGGAAAGGCAACTGAATATCCATCAAAGGAGTAATGAGTAAGATTGCAATTCCTAATGGGAGTGACTTCAAGAAAATCTC
>JAQTYS010000117.1 GCA_028688175.1 Methanothrix sp.
CCCTATAAGCTTGCCGAGTACAGCAAGGAGCACGGCACTTACAAGTTCGTGGCCAATGATGACTTCTGGGGACCAAAACCGAGGGTTAAGACTATCGAGTTCATTCCGGTCAGCGATGCGACCGTTGCCTTCCAGCAGGGTGAAATCGATTTTGTGGGCCTTTCTGCCGACCTTCTTGAGATGTTCAAGAGCGATTCCAAGGTATACATCTTCCAGCAGCCCGCCATCTGGGGCTATGAGCTGTCCTTTAACATGAACAAAAACCCGATCCTCAAGGACAAAGCCGTCAGGCAGGCCTTCGCATATGCAATTGACAGGGAAGAGCTGGTCGAGAAGATCGGAAGAGGTGCCGGTAAGCCGGGCAGCATGGGCATCCTGCCGCAAGATCACATCTGGTACAACGATAACCTTCCCAAATACGATCACGACGCAGAAAAGGCAAAACAGGTGCTATCCGATGCCGGGTGGACTGACACTGACGGCGACGGCATCATGGACAAGGACGGCCAGAAGCTCTCCTTCAACATAATACTCTCAAGCGATCAGGCACGGATTGGAGAGCTGATCAAAGAGCGCCTCAAGGAGGCAGGCATTGATGTTTCCATCCAGGCAATCGAGAGCAAGTCCAGGGACTCCAAATTGTCAACTGGCGATTTCGAAATAGGGGTTAACGGCTACGGTGGATGGGGTTCGGATGCTGACTACCTGCGCACCAAGTTCTGCGGCGCATCGTTCGGCATTGAAGGCGCTAGCCACGGAAGGCCGCTTATCGGATATCAAAACGACAGGGTGGACGAGCTTTGTCTGGCCCAGCTGTCCGAAACGGACGGGGAGAAACGCAAGGAAATCGTCTCCGAGCTTCAGGAGGTGCTTGCTGAGGAGGTCCCGAGCATTCCTCTCTACTACACGGCGAGTTACAATGCCTATCGGCCTATGGTCTATGACGGGTGGATGAACATGTACGACCACCATGAGATGACTCATAGCAAGCTATCCTATCTCGACCGAAGCGATTTGAGGAAATGATAGGATATGCAAAACGACGATATGGCGTGCTTGGCCGAGCACTGGAGGAGCTTCTCTCAAAAAAGGAGAGACGGCCCCCAGTCCGCTCTTTTCTGGGACAAAAGGGCGGAAGGATTCTCTCGCAACATCAAGAGCGATAGAAGGGAGAAGAAGAGGACAGAGGTCTTCGAGCTGATCAAAAAAACCGGTCTGGAGCTGAACGGGGCTGAAGTCCTGGATATCGGCTGCGGCCCGGGGACACTTGCTGTTCCATTGGCTGAAATGGGCGCTCGTGTCACTGCGTTGGACATCTCGGTAGAAATGCTGAAGAAGCTTGAGAATAGGGTGAGAGAAGAGGGTCTCACCTCGATTAAGACCATTCAGTCCTCCTGGAGCGATATCGACATTGATGCCTTGGGATTTCAAAGCCGCTTCGATCTGGTCATAGCCTCCATGACCCCCGGCATAAACGGCCCTGAGACCTTCGAAAAGATGATACAGGCATCCAGGAACGTTTGCTACTACAGCAATTTCGTTAGCAGGAAATGGGATGTATCCTATTATGAGCTTTATCAGGTGCTCTTTGGAGAAAAGTATGGAGACGGAGGATATGGATTTCACCTGCCGTTCATGTATCTTTACAGCATGGGCAGCCGGCCATTCATAAAGATCTCCAAAAATAACTGGAAGAGCGATGAGACCGTGGATAGCATGGTCGAGACGGTCTCCGGTTTTTTTGGCGGCAGAAAGGATATAGACGACGAGATGCGACTTAGGATGAGGAGGTACTTTGAGGAACGGGCCGAGGGCGGCAAGTATCATTCCGAAACAGAGAGCATCACGGGCATGATGGTCTGGGAGAAGAACGGAAGATGAAGTGCAAAGGCCGAAAAGGCGTCGCCCTGCAATATGCGACCGCCCTTTTCCTCATCCTTGTCTTAAACTTCTTCCTTCCAAGGATGATGCCCGGAGACCCTTTTTTAATTCTATCTGCAGATGCTGAAAATGAGGTTATATCGGTTCTAACCGAAGAGCAGCGGCAGTACTTCATCAGCTATTACGGCCTGGATCGGCCTGTTTATGAGCAGTTTGCAAATTATATTATTTCCGTGGTCAGGGGTGATTTGGGCGAGAGCATATACTACAAAGTCCCGGTTGTTGAGGCGATATGGACCCGGCTGCCGTGGACAGCGCTGATCGTTGTAGGAGCAACGTTTATCAGCACGATTGCAGGCATATTGCTGGGGCTCTTCTCAGCAAGGCGCCGGGAAAAGGCTTCCGATAAGCTCCTTATGGTGGGGCTGATCAGCTTTGCCGAGATACCATCGTTTTTGCTCGGTCTCATCATCCTGCTCGCCTTCTCAGTAAAACTTAAGGCGTTTCCGCTGGCCGGAGCCATAACGCCGTTTATTCATTATTCCAGCCCCCTGGAGGCAATATGGGATATCGGATACCATGCCGTTCTACCTATGATTACACTGTCTCTAACCCAGCTGACAGGCATATATCTGCTGACCAGGAATACGCTCGTCACAGTCATGACAAAGGATTACATCAGGACGGCTCGAGCCAAAGGGATTGGTGAGCAGCTGGTATGGAACAGGCATGCTCTTCATAACGCTCTGCTTCCGGTGATAACCAGAGTCGGTTTCATGATCGGCATGCTCATGGGCGGAGCGGTTCTTGTGGAAAACGTCTTTTCCTATCCGGGCGTTGGAAGTCTTCTGCGCTCCTCTGTGATCGCCAGGGACTATCCGCTCATCCAGGGGATCATGCTCGTCATGGCTGTCAGCATCCTGACCGCCAACTATCTGGTGGAGATCATCTACGAGCGCCTGGATCCGAGGACGGCATCTTGCGAGGCGGCATGATCATCGATATGAGTTCTGTCATCTCGATTTTAAACTCGATTTACGGTGTCGTAGAGAGGTTTACGACTGCCGGGAAGATGGGAGTCGTCGGCCTTCTCGTCATGTTTTTTCTGGCAGCCTTTGCGCCGTTTGTTACCTTTTATGAGCCTTCCGCCATATCCGGGAGGTCGCTTGAACCTCCAGGTCCGGAGCATATCCTAGGCACTGACGAGCTGGGTATGGATATCTGGTCACAGATCTGCTACGGAGCCAGGATGAGCCTGGTCATCGGCCTGGCAGTTGCACTGATATCCGGCGTCGGAGGCGGTTTTTTGGGATTGATGGCCGGATACATTGGCGGAAACTGGGATAAATTGCTGTTGAGGATAATTGACCTCACAATGGCCTTGCCTAGTTTTCCTCTTCTGATAGTAATTGCCGCGTTTCTCAATCCGAGCATTGCAAATGTCATACTGGTGCTCGTCTTCCTCAGCTGGGCAAAGCCCGCCAGAGTTGTCAGATCTCAGGCGCTGGCCATGAAAAAGCAGCAGTATATCATATCGGCGAGGCTTCATGGAGCCGGTCCATCCTATATCATTCGAAAGCACATCATGCCCGAGGCCATGCCCCTGATCTTCGTCAGCATCCTCAATATTTCCTCATATGCAATTGTTGCCGAATCAGGGCTTGCCTTCCTGGGATTGGGGGATCCGACCTCCAAGAGCTGGGGAATGATGCTTCATTATGCAACGAGCTTCCGTTCGATTTATTTCACTCCGTACTGGCAGTGGTGGCTGATGCCTCCGCTGATCGCGCTTATAATCCTGCTGCTCTCTCTTGCCTTCATAGGCAGAGACATGGAGCGAATCGTCGATCCGAGATTAAGGTTGAAAGGTGATTCATAAATGCCGCTGCTGGAGATTAAGGGGCTTTCAATCGATTACGTATCTGACAAAATCACAGCCCGAGCGGTTGATGGCCTGAGCCTATCTCTTGAGAAGGGAGATTTCCTGGGCCTGGCCGGTGAGTCAGGAAGCGGCAAGACGACCATAGCTTTGGGCATCATGGGACTGCTGCCTGAATATGTGAAGACTGCTGGATGCATATTATTTAACGGAAAAGATATCGTCGCCATGCAGGATAGACAGAGAGATGCAATAAGGTGGAAAAATATCGCCATGGTCTTTCAAAACAGCCTCGAGGTGCTAAACCCGGTTATCAGGGTAGGCGATCAGGTGATCGAGCCAATGATTAAACATCTGGGACTATCAAAAACTCAAGCCAGGACCAGATGCAATGGGCTGTTTCGGCAGGTGGGACTCGATCCGATATGGCTGGATGCGTACCCTCACCAGCTTTCCGGAGGCATGAGGCAAAAAGCGCTGCTCGCTATGGCGCTGTCATGCGATCCGGATATACTCATCCTGGACGAGGTCACATCGGCACTGGATGCCTTCACCAAGAAGGAGATCTCGGATCTGCTTTTAAGGATTCAGAAGGAGACTGAATGCAGCATGATACTGATATCTCACGACATAACCTTTCTCTCAATTGCTTCCACTCGCCTGGCAGTTTTGTATGCAGGCAGGATCATGGAGCGAGGAGCGACCGGTGAGATGATCGATAATCCATTGCATCCTTACACCAGGGGCCTGATAAATTCCACGCCCGGTATATTCCTCTATAGAGATCTGTGGGGAATTCCTGGAGAGTCGCCAACTGGGCAGATGAGTGGCTGCCCGTTTTTTGCCAGGTGCACCCAGAGAGTCGACCTTTGCGCCATCCGCCCACCTGATTTAAAACCGGTATCTTCCACCGCCTCCTGCTCCGTCAGTGCCGATCGGGAGGTGGCATGTCACCTGGGTGGAGTCGTCACACTATTGAAGGCTTCAGGCTTAAATTGCAGCTATCGTTTGCCGGACGGCAAAATGCTGAATGCTGTGTTGGACGCATCGCTTGATATCAGAGAAAGCGAGGTTCTTGCTGTTGTCGGGCAGACCGGCTCAGGGAAGTCAACGCTTGCTCATATGCTGGCCGGGGTCATGGGGTCTGATGTGGGCGAGATATTCTTCAAAGGCAACCGGATGAACGGCGACAAATACGGCTCTGGTTACGGAGGAATACAGATCGTATTTCAGGACCCGACCAACTCCACCAGCTCCAGGTTTACCGTATTGGAGGCGGTAGCTGAGCCGCTGGACATCAATGGACTGCAGTCGCCCGAAGAAAGGATAGAGCTGGTGCGCAGCACTCTTTCATCAGTAGGACTTCCTTCATCCGATGAATTTCTCTGCAGGCATTGCGGGAGCTTGAGTGGTGGCCAGAGGCAGAGAGTGGCAATAGCAAGAGCTCTTATAATGAGGCCGAAGCTCCTGATCGCAGACGAGATAACATCTGCCCTGGATGTCTCGACCGCTGCCAATGTGCTCCGGCTGCTAAAAGGCCTGCAAAACTCCAAGGGTTTTGCCATGATCTACATCACTCATGACCTGATGATTGCCCTGAAGGTGGCGGACAGAATAGCAGTCATGGATGGAGGAAGGATCATCGAGACGGGAAACTCACATGAAGTGATGTTGCAACCGAAGGAGGAGGCTACGAAAAGGCTGGTGGGATCGAGGATGCTCAAATGAGGAGAAAAGCGCAATGACCAGGCAGGATGACTTCTTTAAAGCAGTGGTAAGTCGCAATATCGTGCGTGTTCGCGTTGAGGGAATTGTTATTTCGGAGGGGCAAATTCTGGTACAAAAGCCAACTGACGAACCTGCAATATCAGTCAAAGACTGCCTACTTTTTCCTATCTTGCCGCTCTGATCTTCTAGGCCTCTTTCACCTAAGCCATGTAGCGAGCATCCGTTCCAGTTCAGTCATTCTGACCGGTTTGGCAATGAAATCATTCATCCCGGCTGAAAGACACCTCTCTTTGTCGCCCTTCATGGCGGACGCAGTCATGGCAATGATCGGAATGCTACAGTTGAGAACCTTCGATTCCGCCCTGCGAATGAGACGGGTGGCTTCGAATCCGTCCATTTCAGGCATCTGACAGTCCATGAGCACCAGGTCATATGGTATCAAACGAAGCGCTTCGATCGTCTCCTGGCCATTGGCAACAATGTCCGCCTGATAACCCAGCCTTCTAATCATCGCTGAAGCTACCCTTTGATTTACATGATTGTCCTCTGCCACAAGAAGGCGGACATTGTGACCGGCATCTTCTTGAAGTTTATTTGTTTCGCCGTTCCCGCAGGCGCTCTTGCCCATGTCGATATGATCGACTTTTGCGCCATAATCCCCGGCAAACGGCATTTTGGCCAGCCTGCCGAAATTGGCAGTAAACCAGAAGGTAGACCCCCCATCATCATTGCTTTCCACGCCGATTTTTCCGCCCATCAGCTCCGTCAGCTGCTTGGAGATGGCAAGTCCCAGACCGGTTCCGCCATATTTGCGGGTTGTAGAGCTGTCCACCTGGGTAAATGGCGAAAAAAGAACATGCAATCTGTCCGGGGGAATGCCTATGCCCGTATCGCTGACCGAAAAGCGGAGAGCTACATCGCCTTCGTCATCCCGGTCATGGTCCTCCTGCTCTACCGAGACATGGATCTTTACACTGCCTTCAAAGGTGAATTTCACGGCATTGGAGAGAAGGTTGACCAGAATTTGGCGCAGTTTTCCCTGGTCACCGGAAAGATGCACTGGGACAGCAGGGTCTATGATTGATGAAATCTCCAATCCCTTCTCAGAGGCCGCAACCGTAAACAAACCCTTGGCCTCATCAAGGGTTGAAGATAGGTCGAAATCCAAGATTTCCAGATCCATCTTTCGAGCTTCAAGTTTTGAGAAATCCAGGATTTCATTGATGAGAGAGAGCAAAGATTCACCACTGATGCGGACGATTCTCGCATATTCGAGCTGTTCGGCATCAAGTTTTGTATCTGAGAGCAGCCCGGTCATGCCGATTATGCCATTCAAGGGAGTTCTAATCTCATGGCTCACGTTGGCCAGAAACTCGGACTTTGCCCGCGCCGCATCTTCTGCGTCTTCCTTAGCCAGTATTAAAGCTTCCTCAGCCCTCTTCAGCTCCGTGATATCATCGAAGATCATGCAGAATCGCTCGGAAGTCTTCCAGGGGCGGTAGACATGACAGTGACAGTACTTATCGGTTTGTTTGAGGTAAACATCAAATGCAACCGGTTCGCCCGTAACTGCGGCATGAGCATATTTTTCAATCCATGAGGCATCAATATCCGGCCAGACCTCATGCACTGTTTTTCCAAGCACCTTCTCCGATTTCACTCCGGCTAATCCCTCGTAGGCGTCGTTGATGTACTCGAAACGGTAGCTCGAAAATTTGCCGTTTTCATCGAATACCGACTGGCAAACGATAAAAGCATTCATCATGCTGCGAAGCATCCAGGCCAGCTCCTCGGATCTCGCCCAAATCATCTCACGTGCACGTTTGCGCTCGGTAATGTCTGATTGAGTGCTTATGAAGCGAAGCGGTCTGCCGTCTTCAGTACGCGCCATCACTTTGCCGCGATCTAGAACCCATTTGTATGTCCCCCCTTTGCAGAGTACGCGGTGCTGGTTGTGATAAATGGGCGTCTCACCTAGAAGGTGTCGATTTAATTCGTGCTGACATGTCTCCCGGTCATCCGGGTGCAGGCGCAAGTACCATTCATCCAGGGAGTCTCCGATCTCGTGCTGCTTATATCCAAGCATGGAGACCCACATCCGTGAGTAGAATACCTTGTTTGTCCGCAAATCCCAGTCCCAGATGCCGCTACCAGTTCCTTCCAGCGCGAATTGCCAGCGAACTTCGCTCTCTTGAGTCTGAGCCTCGCTATTTTTTTGCGCTGTGATGTCACTGGTAATTGCGAAGATCAAGATCCCGCCATTGGTATGATGAAAAGCCCGACTTCTGGTAGAAACCCAAAAGACGTTTCCATCGGCCTTTTTCAGGCGGTATTCCACAGAGCTTTCCTTCCCTGGCACTTGAGATGAAGAGGATAAGAACTGCTCCACAGCGGGCTGATCAGGGGGATAGACATAACTAAGGTATCTTTGAAGGCTATTTTGAATGCTGCCCTTCGGCAAACCCAACATCGTTTCTGCAACCGGTGATATATAAAACTCAGTGTATTTACCTTGAGAGTCTATGCTAAGCCGCATCAGCACATCTGGAATTCCCGAGATCATCTGGATAAGATCATCATTATTGCTATTCATCAACTAAATCTTGTCAATGAAGTTAATTAGTAATAAATCTTTTTGTTTTATTAACACAGGAAGTCTTTGTGAAATATTGCGTTAATTGCAATTTACGGCCTTTGCCGTGCTGAAGCTCATGCCATCTTTGCCCAGCATCGCTGATAGGGGCTTTGCTCTTTGAAAGTCCATG
>JAQTYS010000118.1 GCA_028688175.1 Methanothrix sp.
GACTATCCCATATGCCTCATCCAGGGAAGCGGAGACAATAGTGGGAATGATAATGAGCGAATATGAAATACAAAATAATAGTAGTAATAGTATATTTGATGATCTGGCTTTACTCCCGATATTGCACGTCGAGTTGGAAATCATGACCTGGCCCCCTTGATCTTTTCAAATGATAAGAGACTTATTCTACCATTACTCTGAGCGTCGTGGATCTATTTATCGATCCGTTTATCGCTGTAATCCTATAAGTAGTAGTCTCGAATGGCTCTACATTTATAAAGCCCCTGAGCGCTACCTCGCCCACTCCCGGGTCGATCTTCACCTGGCTTGCGCCGATCACGCTCCAGCTCAAGTTGCTGACGCCGCCGGGTCTTACGACAATGGGATCAGCATGAAATGACTCTATTATCGGATAAGGGGAGCCAAAGACGTTGAGGGCCAGCAGGCCACCGCCAAGAATTGCCGCCAGGAGAAGGATCCAGATCGCAATTCCCGCAGGCGTCTTCCAGAACGACTTTTGCATATCCCAGTAGTTCTTCTTTTCAGCCATCTATGCAATATTGTGACATACAGGTAAATATAATCTACTGTATCGGCATCTCTCTATCAGCATATCTCTGTGCTATGTTCACGCGAAGCCATCCTATATTGACCGGGGCACTGATCACAGGTCACATTCAGCCCTCGGATCTGCTCGCAAGCTAAAGAGCATTTGCCATTCTTCCGGTAGATATTATCCAGCAGCCTGTCCACCATATTTGAATTTGCTCTTGCCTGGAGCAGGATCCGCCGAGATTCTTGAATGGCAAAGCCGGCATCCTTCAGTTCAAATCCCAGCGCCATTCCTGTTTTCCAGCCAGCAGGAGCAAGGTCCACCTCTCTATCAAGAAGCATCTTCAAAAAGCAACTGCGTAGGTTTGGTGATCGGGCCAAATCGAATTGCTTTCTAACATTGCTCCTCATATCGTCTAATATGATATGCCGCTCTTCCAGACAGGAGGTGCACAGCTTTATCTCGTCTTTGTGGTGCGCTGCCTTTGCGGCCAATGAAAGCCTGCCGCAATTGGCGCATGAGCCTGATGAGTAGTGCACCTTCTTTTCATTTATGAAATCCATGTCGCCCTCAAATTGCGTAATTCGACAACTCTGGTCTGCAAGGATAACACACTCACATTATGAACTAAGGCTTCAGCTGTCAGGTCTCCGTATCCGTCGGCTGCTTCTTTAAGGATATCATCCACTAGGATATCATCTGAGAATTTTTCTATAAGTTGCATTGCTATCACTATTTCTTTCTAATATTAAATCATTATCCTGTCATAAGCATTTTCAGCGAAAAAGCATCAGGAACAAGGTGTAATTAATCAGCCGTACAAGGTTATTGAGAATCAAAAAAGGCAGGGACCAACCCTTTCGGCCCTGCTTATCTGATCCGCAAGTTGCGAATGATCGCGTCTTGCCAGGACAGATTGATTAAATAATTATCAAGCTACTCAGTATCTTCTGGGTGGCCTGGATGAACCTGATCTTGCAGGCTTATGCTTCTGGTAGCAATCGCTGCAATACACGGGCCTGGATCCATCGGGCTTGAAGGGAACTTGACATGTCTTTCCGCACTCTGCGCAGGTGGCATCGTGCATCTCTCTGGGGCCGCTGCTAAAGCCGCCTCTGCTGCCGCTTCCGTATCTTTCCATTTTAACTCACTTACCGTTTTATCGACTCAAAGAATCGACTTATGCCACAAAAACATCTCACTAAATGTTCCTTGGATCGATGCCATTGCAACCTTCACCAAATGCCTGCACTAGTCTATATACCTGTTGGTCAGGTGAAATTACATCTTTCCAGGGCATTTCTGGTATGCTCCAGGAATAGGGAGACCATTTCTGCTCTATCTCCCAGGCCGCGCCGATCAACCACAACTTTGTACCCAGCTTTCTCTAAAGTGCTCTTCCAAGACTCGGGGCTCGGTCCAAAGATATCGTTCTCTGCATGTCCTCCTGCCACGAGCAAGAACGGTGAGAGCTGCACAACCCTCGCCCCAAAGCCCGACAGATCCGGCAGTAGGCAGTCAATGCCGCAAAATCCTTCTATCGTTCCGATGAAGACATTCTCATGCTCCTCTCTTACGACCTGATACATCAGTGAGTAAAGAGCATCAGCGCCGTGGCCTGTGCCGTGTCCCACCAGAAGCACCGCTTCTTTCTCCGGTCCCGGGTGATATGCGCCTCTACAGCAAAGGGCGGGTATGAGGGATGATACCTTCCGGCAGTCCGCCAGGCTGGATAGCAAAGGCAAGCCAATTTCCAGGCGCGAGAAGGCCGGATCTCTATTTTTCAAATCCATAACCAACGCCACCACCTGGTGAAACTCTCCGCCCGGCACGATCTGCAGGGACTGGACGATCACACTACGAAGCCCTTCGTCGCATAGCTCCTCTAGCGCACTCTGAATGCTCGGGATACTGATGCCTTCCTTCTCCAGCAACTTTCTTCTCATGAGATGGGAGGTAAAGGCCAGCCGAATCGGAGATCCGGGAAATGTGCGCTCATAAGTCTTTTGGATCTGGCTATAAGTGGCTAGGGCAGGAGGAAAAAGTGTGCCATAGGGAGCAAGCACAATTCCATGGAGCTCTTGTGCAGTCATCAAATCATCTCCATCCAGGGTTTCAGGCCCTCGGATACGATCCCAGCACCCTGACCATGGAAGCCTTCTCTCTTATGGCGGCTATTGCCTGCCCAACTGTGCTATCATCCACATGCCCTTCCAGGTCGATGTAAAAGTAGTAATCACCAAGGCCCTTGCGACTGGGGCGTGACTCTATCCTGGTCAAATTGATATTACGCCATGCAAACTCCTCTAAAATGGAGAAGAGGGCACCGGGCCGATCTTTATCCAGGTAGATGACAAGGGAAGTCTTGTCCCGGCCGATGGCTGCGGCCATCTTTTTGGCTGCCACAATAAAGCGAGTGACATTATCGCTTGCATCTTGAATCTCCCTGGCCAGGATTTGCAGGCCATATTTCTCGGCAGTGTCCGCACCGGCTACCGCCGCCATCTCCGGGAACTCCTGGGCCAGGCGGGCGGCATGACTGGTGGAGCCGGTGGTCCTGATCTCGGCATTGGGATAATGCTCGCGCAGGTATTGCCGGCACTGGGCCAGCGCCTGGGGGTGGGAGAGGATAACCTTGATGCTGCTCTCCCCTCGTCCAACCAGACAATGTCTGATGGGAACGTTTACCTCTCCCACAATCACCGTCTCTAATCCGAGGAGCAGATCCATGACGGTGGTTACCGCTCCCTCCAGACTATTTTCTACAGGGACTATGCCCGCATCAATCTGGCCGGACGCCACCGCTTCCAGCACTCCTTCAAAGTCATTGAAATAGACGAGGCGTGCCTCTGGCCTGCTCTTTATCCAGAGGCGGGCCGCCTTTTCCGAATAAGTTCCCTCCGGTCCTAAAGCGCCAATCCTGTAGCTCAAGGTCAAACATTCTCCTTTGTTTTTTTATCCAGTTCGGCCATCAGCTCCACGGCTCGATCCACACTGATCCTGCGTTCGGCTGCCATGCGGGCGGCGACGATCTCAATCATATCGCATTTGGCACCTGCCTGCACTGCCACGTTCTTGGCATGCAGAGACATGTGTCCCCTTTGAATGCCCTCTGAGGCCAGCGCCCGCAATGCGGCAAAGTTCTGACACAGGCCCACTGCGGCAATGATGCGGGAGAGATCGTCTGCGCTCTTAACTCCCAGAATTTTCACAGCTGTCTTGGCCACAGGATGAACGCGCGTCGCTCCACCTACCAGTCCCACAGCTACGGGCAATTCAATGGTTCCCACCAGATCTCCATCCCGGTTCTTTTCATAATGGGTCAGCGATTTGTAGCGTCCGCCAATGCATGCAAAGGCATGCGCTCCGGCCTCTACAGCTCTGGTATCGTTCCCTGTTGCCAGCACCACGGCCGTCACTCCATTCATTATGCCCTTGTTGTGAGTTGCGGCGCGGTAAGGATCGACCTGGGCCAGCTCAGATGCTAGAAGTATTCCGTCCACCACCTCATGGCCGCCTATCTCATCGGCCTTGAAGACCGCCTTGGCCCTGGCCAATCGAAGGTCGGCCAGATTAGAGATGATGCGCAGGTATACCCTCCCGCCGGTGATCTGCTCAATGCGCGGCGCGAGGGCTTCCGCCATGGTATTGACGGCGTTGGCACCCATAGCATCCCGACAGTCCACAATGAGATGAGTTACAACCATCGGTCCCATTTTGGAATCGATGACATAGACCTCGATATCCTTGACACCTCCGCCGTACCTGACCAGCATGGGATCCTTTTCATTGGCCATACTGGTCAGTTCGTCTTTTGCCAGCAAGATCGCCTGGCGGGCCGCATAAGGATCTCCTATCCCTGTGGCCTGAATCAGAGCGCGCATAACCGGTCCTGTGCTGGTGGTAAAGAAACCGCCCGCTTCCCGTGCCATTCTGGCGCCGTTGCTGGCAGCAGCGATGACGGAAGGCTCCTCGGTAGCCATGGGTATGAGCACCTCTCTGCCATCGATGACGAAGTTGGTGGCGATTCCCAGCGGCACCTGGAACATGCCGATCACATTCTCTGTCATCTTGTCGGCCTGGTCAAGAAGAAGGCCTGTCTTCACCTGAGCAACCTCTTCTGTGCCGATTGCGGCCTCTTTTGCCACGGCGTCAAGCCTCTCGGAGGGAGCAAGCTTGTAGAATCCCGGTATTCTGGAAGTCATAGATCTCATTTCCTTTGGAAGGGGAAAAACTTTATTCCAGCCGGTGGATTTATTTTTATGGTCCTATCTTCTTCTCCGCCTATTGCCAGAGATATTCTAAAGCTGGAAAGCATTGTGGGACGTCTCAGTCCCGTGCAAAAGATGTTGCTGGGAACTGACGGATCGGTGACCAACCTTCTGGAAGTGATCACGGGAAGCCCAGTCGAGATTGAGACACTGGTGCAGAGGGTTGAGCCGGCAGATGAGGCTGTGGCACGAGAGCTGCAAATAAATCCGGGAGAAGAAGTCAATTTCAGGATAGTGCTTTTAAAGAAGGCTGACAGCCGGGAAGCATTGGTCTATGCGGTATCGCATACACCCCTCAAACGGCTCGATGCCAGCTTTAAAGATGACCTCACTAGGGCCGACATTCCCATAGGAGTAATCCTGAAAAAACATCGCATTGAATCGCGGCGAGATATCACGAGCACGGCATTCTCTTCAGCCGGAGAGGAGCATTGCCGGGCCTTTGGCGTCTTTGCTCGCGAGATCATGCTCACCAGAAGCTACCAGATAATTCGTCACGGCCAGCCGCTCATCGCCATCAATGAGACATTTCCCTACAACAGCTTCAGGGATGAACAGAGGGTTCTGATCCAGACGCCTTCCCGGCTGCATCTCACCCTGACTGATTTAACAGGCAGCAGCGGTCGCGTGGATGGGGGGGTGGGAGTCTCTTTAGATGAGCCGAACATATTGCTGGAGGCAGAGAGAAGTGAGGATCTAATGGCGTTTGGAGAGAATGCAGATCGAGCACTGGACGCGGCCCGGGCGGTTCAAAAGCATCTGGGCCTGGGCGGAGCGCGTCTGCAAATTCGCAGAGGATTTAGAATGCATGTCGGCTTGGGCGGGGGAACGCAGCTGGGCATTGCTGCCGGAAAGGCTCTGTGTGAGCTTTATAACCAACCCATCTCTGTGCGCGATATCGCCCGCATCATCCATCGGGGGGGGACCAGCGGTATCGGGACTGCAGCTTTTGAGGCAGGCGGCTTTTTAATTGACGGCGGGCATAGCTATGGACCTGGAAAAGACAAAATGAGCTTTTCGCCTTCCTCTGCCTGCGGCGGCGTGCGACCGGCAGCGGTCACCATGCGCCATGACTTTCCTCTTGACTGGAAGATAATCTTGGCTTTGCCCGAGATCGCGGCTGGTGCTCATGGAAAGAGGGAGGTTGACATATTCCGGGATTATTGCCCCCTTCCAGTGGCTGAGGTGCATGAGTTGTGCTACCAGATCCTGGTGCGCATGGTGCCTTCCCTTGTAGAAGAGAGCCTGGATGATTTCGGGGCGGCCATCAACCGAGTGCAGGAGATAGGCTTCAAGAAGGTTGAAGTAATGCTGCAACATCCCGTAGTGCACAAGCTGATGGAGCAGATGCGGGAAGCGGGTGCGGCCTGTGCAGGCCTTTCTTCCTTTGGACCGGCCGTGTATGCCATAACGGATACCGGAAGCAGGGATATCGAGTCTGCTGCCCGCGAGGCCATGAAAGAAGTGGGTGGTGAGGTCCTCATCACTCGAGCCAGGAACGAGGGCGCAAGGGTGAGGATGGCCTAGCATTTTAGATTTACATTTTGAGAGATGATTAAATGAGCGATATCAAATCTTTATTGGAAAAATTGAGCAATGCGCATGGTATATCCGGCTGGGAAGGATCCATCCAGCAAATAGTAAAAGAAGAGATTGAGCCTTATGTAGATGAGATCCGCCTGGATAAATTGGGAAATCTCATTGCCACCAAGAAGGGAGAAGCTCCCTCCATTATGATCGAGGCTCATGCCGATGAGATCGGCCTCATGGTGAAACATGTGGATGAGAAGGGATTCCTACGTTTCATTCGCATCGGCGGCTGGTTTGACCAGACACTGCTCAACCAGAGAGTTGTAATTCATACCAGATCCGGGCCCATCATCGGCGTCATCGGCTGCAAGCCCCCCCATGTCATGAAGGATGATGAGAGAAAAAAGATTATTGAAGCCAAAGATATGTTCATCGATATCGGCTGCACCAGTCAGAAGGAGGTGGAGGATCTTGGCATCCTGCCCGGCACGCCTATCTCCATCGACAGGACATTTTCCCCTCTGCAAGGTGACAGAGTCACGGGAAAGGCCTTCGACAACCGAGCCGGTCTCATAATCATAATTGAGGCCCTGAAAAGGACCAAATCCAAGTCCACAATCTATGCAGTGGCCACAGTGCAGGAGGAGGTGGGCCTGAAGGGTGCCAAGGTTGCCGCCTTTAACCTGGATCCTGATTTAGCTATTGCGGCGGATGTGACCATTCCTGGAGACCATCCCGGCATTGAAAAGAAGGATGCTCCCATTGAGATGGGCAAGGGACCGGTGGTGGTGGCGGCCGATGGCTCAGGTCGTGGCCTGATCGCTACTCCTCAGATAATCGAGTGGATGGTAGGCACGGCCCGGGAGTTTGAGATACCCATGCAACTGGAAGCATCGGACGGAGGCACTACGGATGCCACATCCATCTACCTCACCAAGTCCGGTATCCCCACAGGCGTTATCAGTGTGGCCACGCGCTACATCCACTCGCCGGTAGAAGTACTGTGTATCAGCGACATCGACCGGGCAGCGGATCTGGTGGCCAGATGTCTGGAGACGGCGGGGAAATACTTTTAAAGCCGACTTTTTTTTTTTGATATTTTTTTTAACCATTTTTTAAAAATCAAGCTATATCTATCTAGAATAATAGCGACGATTAATAGGATGATAAACTCGAATCAAAAACAAGAGGCATGCCCGGAACCTTCCTGCAGCCCCTCTTAGCAAAATTCAGCTTGAACCGATCAGGCTGATAACAAAGAAGCCCAGGATCACACCAACTACAAACACAATTGCAAACGAGGTGTAGATCAGGGATTCAGCAAGTACAAATCCTTCCATATACTCATCTCACTACCAGCACTGGGACTGTAGCCCAGTAGAGAACTTTCTGCACTACGCTGCCGATAAGCAACTTGGAGGCACCGGACTCACCATGGCTTCCCATGACAATCAGGTCAGCCTTCTCCGCTCCGGCCGTATCGATCACGGCATTTGCGGGAGCTCCGATCCTTACGATTGTGTCTACAGCGACGCCTGCCTTAGCACCCATGGCTTTCAGGGAGTCAACTGCTTTTCTGCCTGCTGTCTCCAGCTTAGCCTCAACCTCTTTCCTGTCGGCTCCAAGCTGTCTTACAGCACTGGCGATAACGACCTCATTTATTACGTTGAGTGCTATGACTTGTGCGCCGAGTGCCTTAGCGAGCTCCATGCCCTCCTCTGCGGCTTTCAAAGATTTATCTGAGCCATCCGTGGCAATCAATATCCGCTTGTACATCCTATCCCACCTTTGGTGCGTTTATCTCACTGACATTGTATAAATAGCTATCTTCCCGATTCAAGAATTCTAAGGGCTAATA
>JAQTYS010000119.1 GCA_028688175.1 Methanothrix sp.
ATTCTCTGCAGGCATTGAAGAATTGGGATCTCGAAAAGGTCGGCGAATTGGGCATAAATTGGTCCGAATTTAATGAGCTGATTGGCGTAAAAAAATGGCGGCAGCTGGAGAAGGAATTCGGATCAGGGACTCCCTAAAACCACAATCGCATCAACGTGGGCTATACATGCGGTCTAAACTTGAGCGCTAAACCTCAGAGCTAAATTCCGGCGGGCTCTGCCCAACAACTTCATGCCCTTTGAGAATGAAGAATACGTCAAATGAATGCTAATATGAGTTCAGATCCGAAAGTCGATGATATGCAGAGCCGTGCAATTCTGCAGAAGATCGCCAGAAAAGCCCTGATTATGCGTGGTTTGCTTTTCGAATTTTCCTCTCAAGCCTTAGCCGAGCTTGCCCAAATTAAGGAGCCGGCAAAGATCGACCTCACCACGCAGGTTAGGGACCTGAGGGACCTGCTCTGGGCTTCCATCGATAATGATGACTCCGAGGACCTGGACCAGCTTACCTTTGCAAAGGAGCTGTCTTCGGGAAAGACGAGGATTCTTGTCGCTGTGGCGGACGTGGATGCCCTGGTTAAGAAGAACTCTGCCATAGACCAGGATGCTTGCCACAACACCACCTCGATCTACACCGCCGCCCAGATATTTCCCATGTTGCCGCTGCAACTGTCCACCAACCTTACCTCCCTTAATTTGAACCAGGACCGCCTGGCAATCGTAGTGGATATGACCATCGGCCCGGACGGATCGCTGCTGGAATCGGACGTCTACCGGGCAGCGGTACGCAATCATGCCAAGCTGGCTTACAATAGCGTGGGCGCCTGGCTGGAAGAAAGGGCACCGATACCCCAGGCGGTGACGGCTGTAGATGGGTTGGCCGAGAATCTGCTGCTTCAGGATCAGGCAGCCCAGAAGATGAAGAGCTTGCGGCATGCCCAGGGGGCTCTCAGCCTGGAGACCATCGAGGCCAAACCGGTATTCGAGGGCGAGCGGATCAGCGGTCTGCTGGCGGAGGAAAATAACCGGGCCAAGGAGATCATAGAAGACTTCATGGTTGCAGCAAATGGTGTTACCGTGCGCTACCTCACGGCTCGAAATATCCCTTCCATCCGTCGTGTGGTGCGCATTCCCAGAAGATGGGACCGAATCGTGGAGATTGCCGCTGAGCACGCCTTCAAGCTTCCCAAGAGCCCCAGTCCCAGAAAGCTGGAGATGTTTCTGAATATGATGAAAAAGGCTGATCCGCTTCGTTTCCCGGATCTCTCTTTAGCCGTAATCAAGCTCCTGGGAAATGGCGAATATGTAGCCGAGCTGCCCGGAGTGGAAGCTACAGGACACTTCGCCCTGGCTGTAAAGGACTACACCCACTCCACTGCACCCAACCGCCGCTACCCTGATTTGATCACACAGCGCCTGCTCAAAGCTGCCATTGAAAAGAGGCCGATGCCCTATAGCCTGGAAGAGCTGGATTTTCTAGCAGAGAATTGCACGAAGAAAGAAGATGCAGTTGTCAAAGTGGAGAGGCAGGTGGGCAAATCGGCAGCAGCACTTCTGCTCGAATCAAGGATTGGAGAGAGGTTTGATGCCATGGTAACCGGGGCGTCTGAGAAAGGCACCTGGGTACGGCTACTTGATATTCCCGTGGAAGGGATGCTCAAGAGTGGAAGTAAGGGCCTTGACGTGGGAGATCGGGTCATGGTAGAGCTGGCCTGTGTAGATGTAGAGCAAGGATTTATCGATTTCATTAGACGGTAGAATTAGAGCCGGGATCAAAGAGGCAATCAAAAGGATTAATAATGAATGAAGCAGCTATCTGATGAGGAGATTAAAATGTCCAGAGCGTTGCTGATTGTTGTGCTGTTCCTGTTGGCGATCCTATCGGTAGCTTGCGGCCAGCAAGCGGATACTAATGAACCAAACAATGAGATAGGAGATGCAACCGATCTGAGTTCCAGTCAGACGGTAAGCGCCAGCATTTACCCAGCTCAGGATGGAGACTTCTACAAGATTTATGTTGACAGTCCGGGGATACTGCAGGCCCAGCTATCCAATGTTCCTGCGGAGATGAAAGGCAGGATAGATTTCTACGGCAGGAACTACAACTGGATAACCAGAAAGGATGCAGAGAACCCTGGTGATGGTGTTGTCCTGGCCGTCGATATAGGCAAAGCCGGTTGGTACTATTACGGAATAGGGGACCTCAATGGCGGTTCTTATGGATCGGATTATTTCCTTGAAGTATCCTTTGAGCCGGTGGTAGATGAGGAGCCCAATGGCGAGATTGGAGACGCTACCGAGGTTCAATTATCTCAGCCAGTTAATGCTTACATCTTCCCGGCCGGAGACGGAGATTTCTACAAGGTATTTCTCAACAGCTCCGGCATTCTGGAAGCATCACTTACGAATGTGCCCCAAGCCATTGCGGGCAGCATGAAAGGCCGGATCGATCTCTACGGCAAGAATATGAACTGGATAACCAGGATGGACGCAGAGAACCCTGGTGATGATGCGATCCTGACAGTGGACATCGGTAATCCCAGCTGGTACTACTTGGGTGTAGGCGATCTTAATGGTGGATCGTATAACTTGACCTATGGCTTCCTGGTGAACTTCAAGCCCATAGTTGATGAGGAGCCGAATAATGAGATAAGCGATGCCACAGAGATACAGAAGGGCAGTGAGATTAAGGGATTTATCTTTCCGGCGGGGGACGGAGATTTCTACAAGATCTATGTTGACGCACCCGGATCGCTCCAGGCTTCCCTGGAGGGCGTTCCGAAATCAACCAAAGCCAGTATGAAAGGCCGGATCGACTTCTACGGCAAGAACTACAACTGGATAACCAGAATGGATGCCCAAAAGCCTGGGGATGATGTTCTGCTTAAGGTGGACATAGCCACGGCTGGATGGTATTACTTCGGCATCGGCGATCTTAATGGCGGATCGTATGATGCGAAATATTCCTTCAAAGTAACTTGAGTCTTGTGTGATGGGATTGGAGTCCGGCTTTATTGCCGGGATCTCCATATTTTTGTCTTTCTGAGAAAGATACTGGGCACGCTGCGCAATGATAAAGGAACATCGATCCCCGAGCGAATCATAACGGCACTGACAACTTGGGGACAGAGGAGACTCAATTGCCTCCAAATGCTAACGGCTTGACTGGCCTGCTAAACACGTACGATGTCAAGAACCAACCGATAATCCTTTCTGAAAAATATTCACCTTTCCACTGCAACTGCTACTTTTCCATGATTTATAATTTCTTTTGTTACTGTAACTAACAGCGTTCCTGTGTCAAAATCTCTAATTTCAGTCCTCTTTTGTGACCAATTAGCTCCAGATGTTAAAGTAAAATTATTTCTATCTATTGTAATAGTTGCATTATCTCCTTCTACGTCCAGGATGCTGATATCATCCCCAACATACGGCAATTCATTAATTACGGTTAAGTAGCTTGAAATACCGCCACCTAAATCGCCTGAAATAGAAAATCGATTTCCCAATAGTGCTTTTGTTTCAGAATCCGGCTCTATCAACTCATTCGTGCTTAGTCTTGAGTTGTGAATATCATAAGTAGGAAAGTCGATGGAATACTCAGGAGCCGTTCCTTTCACGATTTCACCAATTTCTGTGACCTTCCGTTCGATGAATAGATACATATTGTCTGAATTGGATGTTTTTTCTTGCTCTTTCTGAATATCGAATAAACCATTTTCACTTAGCCAAGCTTTGATGCCTTCATCGTATACCGTTTGCTGTTCAAAGGCGGATACAGAAATTGCTGGAAATACCAAAGTTAGGATGAATATCAATTTATAATCCATATAAAACATCTCCTTCATTATATTACATAAAATTTGTGTATTAATTGCATATTCAGATGCTAATCGCTATTCCTCTACCACGCCATCAGATCTATCCCCTCGATCTTCACCATCGCATCTTCAGAGTGCACCACCACTCCCGGGTAAACCTTCTGCATCATAGAGTAGCTCGGGCAGAAATCGCACCGTCTCGCCCACTTCCGGTCTCCTGCCCCGGCTCACCGTCCCCTCGAAGGTGGCCACCAGGCAGATGCAATGTCCTCAGGCGCGGGCAGTCCTTGTAGCAGATGCACCGGCCCGACCAGATGCACGGTAACGATTCCCTGCTTGTTCTTGAGGACCCTGGCAAAATAGGTGATCGGGCAACTCAATTGCCGGCGGCGGCAGATCTCTCCCTTTTTCAGCCGAACCTCGGGATTGAAGGGATGCAGATTATACCGGCAGGAGGGCTCTTCAGGCAGAGGCGCTTTGGCGAAGCCTGCCGCCTATAAATCGGCCTTCCGAAGCTTCGATGGCATTCCCTCCTGGTGTCATGCGGACGCGCGTGCGTGGGCGCGAGCAGGTTTGAACGGGATCCCGGCAGCGACCGTTGCGGCTCACGGGCGCAGGAGCCACGCGCGAGCGGGGACGCGGCGGTCAGCCCGGCCCCTGTTGTGCCATTGAGCCAGATGGCTGGGGATACTGTCGGCCTAGATAGAGGCCCTTGGGATTGATCGTATTTGAATAGCAGTTCTCCGTCCGTTCGTCCTCTGTGCTCAGCCCTGCGTTAGGGCGCGCGTGCACAGGTTCCACAATTTCGTTTTCATTTAAAGCTGGAGATCGCTGATTTCTCCGCTAAGTCCTTGCCTTTACGGTCTGTCCCTTGAAATTTAGCACTCCTCCACTGGGCCCAGATCTGAAATCTCCAGCAGTCTGCCAGAAGTAGTTGTTGTTGGTTTTATTTACTGCTAGAAATTGATATGTCGCTGATTCTCTATCCCCTGCATTATTTATGCTAAGCGGTCCTGTAATTCCTGTGAACCTATTGGCTATGTTGGTTAGAGCTTCTTTGAGTTGAGATGTGTTTCCGGATGCTCCCAAAATCAAAGATTCAGATGCAATCCATAGTGCGTCGTAAGACGCCAAAGCATAGCCGCTGGGAGAGGATCCCGTCTGCTGTTTGATTCTCTCAATAACATTTTCATAATCGCTCATATTCCTGATAAGTTGTCCTGGTAAAACTCCATAGATAGGGCAGATTAATCCTGTTTTGTAAGCGAATTCTGCGGCAGTGGAGTTCTCAACTAGAATAGACGCATTCGCTATTCCATCTGATCCAAACCATCTCACCGATGATAGCTCACGATCTCTGGAGGCCATCGCCATTAGAGGTATTGCCTCATCAAATGAGACCATGTAGACGCCTATCCCTGCAGGACCATATCTGCTCTTGCTCTCCTTTACAATGGAGCTCAATTTATTGATCCCAGAGGAATGGTCAAATCCTGGCTCGTAGCTCACTCCTTCCAGCACCACTCCTCCATAACCCTCAAAACTGGATTTGGTGGCATTTAGCAATCCTTCACCCCAAACGTCTCCTCTGGTTATAGGGACTATCACAGTGATATTCTCGAGTTTTAGCAATTCTGCCATAGCTTTGCCCTGATTTACATCATCCGGAACCAGCCTGATAACGTTGTCTCCAGGTATTGCCAGAGATGGGGATGTACTGGCAGTTCCTATGACTATTATATTATTAGCATCGGCATAATCTTTCATGGCATAAAGCTCAGAGCTGGATATAGCAGCAATTACCAGACGTATCCCCTGCCCGCCAATGTTTTTTAGTTCCCGCAGAGCAGTCTCAGGATCAGTCATAGTATCCTCAATCGTTAGATTAACCCTCCGAGAAGAGCCGATATCCTTCAGGAAATCATTTACGTCTTCAGCAGCAATGTCCAGGGCGACATTTGATATGGCCCCCTGTGAAGCCCAGTCCCCTGTAATGGGGAGCAGTGCACCTATCCTAATCTCCTGCGCCTTAGAATCTGCTCCGTATCCTGCATTAGCTGCAGCCATAATGCAGATCAAACAGGATAAAATCAAGTAAGACTTCATCATTCATGCATCCTTAGCGTTTTGTTATTTATACCATTCATCGACTTTGAACTCCTTTCAGAGCACAAATATTACTTTGGTAACCCTGGATCTATTTTGTTTTGCATCTCCCTCATCAGCACTCGCTTCTCTTCGGCTGTGGCCCCCAGTGTTGCCAGCCCGAATGCCATTGGTCCTGGCGTTGCCTCCTTCTTCACAGCAACTTTGATCTCGCCGCAGGCCAGGCCTCGCAGAACCTCCTTGATATTTTCTATCTCAAACCGATCTTCGATGATCTCCCGAAAGCTCTCTCGCAGCACGGCAAACTCATCCATCGTGCCGGCAAAGCCGATGAGCATGTCTGCATCAAGCTGCTGATGCCGGGCGCTCTTCTGTCGTCCCTTGTAGCTCTTCAGGATCATGAAGGAGCGGGTGGCATTGATGCGAAAGACGCTCTTTAAAAGGCTAGTATTCTGCACTGCCCGGTAGAGCAGCTGCTCGCAGTTGTCCGCCCGGATGGAGCCGATGATGGCGGGCAAATTCACCTTACAGGAAGCAGGAAATGCGAGCACAAAGCCAAAGTCAGCGGTGGTGATGCAGATGTTGCTCACCCGCTGCCGGGCAAGGAGGTAAGCCGCCATCCGTGCCAGGCCCTCGTTGAATCGCAGGCCGTAGCCTGAGAGGAAATAGAAGATCCTGCGGCCTGCCTCCTGGTCGAGGCACTCTTGCACCACTATTCGGCAGTTGGTGGGAACCGCATCTTCTCCCAGAAAGCCGATCTGCTGATGAAATATCTCAAATATGCAGCGGGCACTGTTCTCGTCGATGGGGTACTGGCTCTGCAGCCAGCGAACAATGACGATGTTATGGCTTTTCATCATCCAGAGCATATCGTTTTTAAAGGATAATATGCTCCTCGCCAGGTCAAATGATAAAGGCAGCCTCTCCGAAGACCAGGTGGGGATATTGGGCCGACCGGAAGCGGCGTCCACATAGATCTTGCCACCTCTGCGGTAGCAGAAAGAATAGGCCCCTCCGCCTATGGAAAAGACATCCCCTTTGTCCAGCTTTTCCAGGTATTTCTCATCCAGCCTCCCCACAAAGCGGCCTTCCCTGGTGAGCACATCGCAGGTGAACTGATCGGGTATCATGCCTGAGTTAGTGTAGTAGATCATGCGAGAGCTGCCGCCCCTCGTTCCTATCATCCTCTTTTCGGCATCGTAGCGAATCTTGGGGTAGATGCTCCTCTCCTTCATACCCTCATGAGATGCGGAGAGGTAGAGCACAGCGCTCATCAGCTCCTCCTCACTGAGGCTACGATAGCAGTAAGATCTCCTCAAAACTCGCAGAACTTCATCAACAGTCCAATCTCTCTCCAGCGTCATTCCCAGCAGATGCTGGCAGAGGGAGTCCAGGGCATTTTGGGGAATATGGATTCTATCCACATCCCCGGCTTTTGCCCTCTCCAGCATCACAGCGCACTCCATCAGCTCCTCTCTGTCCAGGACGATTATCCGGCCTTTAACGACCCTGTCCAGGCTGTGTCCCCCTCTGCCGAAGCGCTGCAAAAGCGCGGCCACAGATTTGGGAGAGCCGATCTGCAAAACTAGATCGATGTAAGGCATGTCGATTCCCAGCTCCAGAGAGGTAGAGGAGCAGACCACCTTTAGCATCCCTTGCTTAAGACGGCTCTCCGTATCCACCCTTCCTTCTCTGCCCATGGAGCCGTGGTGGCAGGCGGAGTTCTCGCTGCTATAAAATTGGGGAAAACGCAGCCTCAGGTTCTGGAGCACACTTTCAGCGCCATTGCGACTGTTGGTGAAGATGAGGGTGCTCTTATGCTCCTGGATATGACGGTGGAGCAGATCGTAGAGCCGGTCGGACAGCTCTTTTTGATCGGCAAGAATTAGATCGGGCACCGGGCAGAGCAGGCGCAAATCAAGCTGACGGGTGAAGCGGCAGTCCACCACCTGCACGGGCCGATAATCACCCGCCAGAAAGTAGGCCACCTCTTGCAGCGGCTCAACGGTAGCAGAGCAGCCGATGCGAACGAAGCTCCCTGAAATGGAATCGACTTTTCTTTCGCCCTCTCGTTTCAATTCCTCCAGTCGCTCCAGGCTAAGGGAAAGATGCACGCCCCGCTTTGAGGCGGCCAGGGAATGAATCTCGTCCACGATGACCCAG
>JAQTYS010000120.1 GCA_028688175.1 Methanothrix sp.
TCGACAGTGAAGGGCGTGAAGGGGTCGAAATAGAAATTCTGTATGACATAGCCCACCCTCTTTCGCACCTCGTCTGCCTGGGAAGAGACATCCAGGCCACAGACCGATGCACTGCCATGCGTGATCTTGATCAGGCCGTTTATCGACTCGAGCAGTGTCGTCTTTCCAGCGCTGTTAGGGCCGCCGATGACCACGTATTCGCCCCTATCTACACATAGTGAGAGATCCCTGATGACTGCTTTCTCACCCCCCTCATAGGCCGTGTAGATGCCCAATAGGTCAATGACGCTCAAATCCACTCGCCTTGGCCCTAGCTTATGTCTGCTGTGAATAGCTTGGCATCGGGCATGTGGTACATATCCTCGGCCAGTCTCTCGATAAGCATGCCCTCATTGTCCCCGCCCTGGGGCGGGAAGCTTATTTGCCTGGGATTGAGGACGATCTTTCTCTCGCCGCAGGCAAACTCGCACCTGATCTCATCGCAGGCCACAATCTCGATGTTCCTCTTGCCGAGCGTGCAGCCGCTGCCGATCTGAATGCCGTCGGCCAGACACGATTGGGGTGGCACACCCTTGCAGAAGACGACAGCTTTCATCAGGAAAGGGTCGCTGCAGAAATGCTGCCGGACGTATCTTCCTATCCTGTAGCCCAGGACGATATAAGGGCCGAGGTGGCCGTGAAACGCCGCCAGATCCTCAATGGAATAATCCTTGTCTATGCCTGTGTATTTGCATGCGGATGCTGCGTGGTTCATGATCAAATAGCCCCCATTAGCTTGAACTTTGTTCTACATGCAATATGTTACATATTAAATCCTTGCGCGCAGAAGTTAATACTAATTAGATACATCATCTATGTTCTTGTTATGCCCCAGGCCTTTTTATCATCATTCACTTCTATAGACCTGATCGATCCTGCCTCGATATAGGCGATCCTATCACAAACCGCCCGCAAGACGTCTAGGTCGTGAGATATGAAGAGATAAGCCAAATCGGAATCCTTCTGGCACCTCATCATGAGCCTCAGGATTTGAGCCTGGACAGATGCATCTAGCATAGAGGTTGGCTCATCCGCCACCACGAATCTGGGCTCAAGAGAGATAATTCTGGCTAAAACAGCCCTCTGAATTTCTCCACCGCTTAACTGATGAGGATACCTATCCAGATGCTCGGGCCGAAGACCCACCTGTCTGATCAGTCGCATCACCTCACTTCTAATCTCTGATTTACTCAGGCGTTTATATATCACCAGAGGCTCAGCTATGCTCTCAAAAACCTTCATCTTAGGATTTAAAGAAGTTTCAGGATGTTGAAAGATCATCTGCAGCCGAGGCCTTATCCTGAAGACCTCTTTCTTATTCATCTTGAATAGATTGTTCCCCTGAAAGATAATGTTTCCAGAGGTCGGCCTTTCCAGGAGCATCATGCATTTACCAATTGTGGTCTTTCCCGAACCGCTGATCCCAAATAGTCCCAGGGTCTTGCCCTCATCTATCGAGAAGCTGACCTCGTTTAATACCTTTTGCCTTCCATACTTCTTGGAAAGGCTCTGCACATCGATCAATGGAGAATGCATCTCTTCATCCAACCATTATATTGGCTCAGTTGAGGATGCTTTCTAGTGCAATCCACCGTTTGGATTATGCATCTCTCTTGGAAGAAGCATCCATCAGGTAATCGCAGCAGACTGGGGCTGTTTCCCTCCAGTGGTTGTAGACCATTCCTGGGAAGCGATTTAATGAGGCCCCTGGTATAGGGATGCTCAGGATCATCCATTACGTTTTTGGCAGGTCCCATCTCCACAATCTCTCCTGCATAAAGAACTGCCAATCGATCGCATATCTCGTAGGCAAGATCGAGATCATGGGTAATAAGCAGCATAGATCGATCATGTTTTCCTTCCAATTTTCTGAAGAACTCGATTGTGCTTCGTCTTGTCAGCGAGTCCAAGCCTTTGGTAGGCTCGTCGGCTATCACCAGCCTTGGCTCCAAGGATAGAGAAATTCCTGTTACCAGCCTTTGTCTCATGCCTCCTGAGAGCTGATGAGGATATCTATTTGCCGAGAGAGAGGGCTCTCTGATCAGCAGGCGCTCCATGACTTTCAAGGCCGCCCTCCAGGATTCGTGCTTGTCTTGTCCTTTTTTCTCAAAGATCTCCGAAACCTGCAAGCCGTTTTTTATAAGGGGATTGAGTGATGCAGTGGGATTTTGAGGGATGAAAGCTATCTGCTCACCCCTGAATTTTTGCATTTCCTCATCATTTGTAGACAGCAGATCCGAGCCGTCGAAAAGTGCCTTGCCATTCACACGGGCATTCTTGGGTAAGAGCCGGAGCAAGGACATGCCAATGACCGATTTGCCGGAACCGCTTTCTCCGATCAACCCGAAGGTTTCTCCCTCTTCGATATGAAAGGATACATTGTTCACAGCCCGAGCGCTGCCAAGTCTTGTCTCAAAGATCACGTCCAGATCTTTAACCTCAAGTAGTGCCAAGGCCACTCACCTCGCTCTCAGGATCGAGAACCTCTCGGAATCCGTCTCCCAAGAGGCTGAAGAGAACTGCAGTCAGGGTTATTGCCATACCTGGGAAAAGGGTCAGGTAAGGCGCAGTTCTCATAAATTCCTTGCCGGCGTTGAGCATAGACCCCCATTCAGGAATGTACGGAGGTATTCCTAGACCCAGATAGCTCAATGCCGCGGCGGAAAGAATTACATGCCCCATGTCCAAAGTAGCGAGGACGATCACTGGAGCGATAGCATTGGGAAGGATATGCTTGATCAGTATCCTCTTATCGTCGGCTCCTATGACCCGAGCGGATGAGACATAATCATTATTTTTAACGGACAGAACCTGGCCCCTCATCAACCTGGCATAGCTGGCCCAGTGAACCAGAGCCAGAGCCAGGACAAGATTAAGAACGCTGCTGCCTAGGGCACCCACAATGGCCAGTGCGAAGATCATGCTAGGGAAAGACAAAAATATGTCGATGATTCGAGATATTATATCATCATACACTCCCCCGAAGTAACCGGCTGCACCACCCAGAGCAGTGCCCATAATCAGGGCAAAAGATACCACGGAAAATGCTATGGATAAGGAGGTAGCAGCGCCGAAAAGCAGCCTGCTAAAAACATCTCTGCCCAGGTGATCGGTGCCCAGCAGATGATGGACTGAAGGTGACTGAAGGCAGACCTTAAGCTCGATAGCATTGGGATCATATGGAGCGATCAGGGGGGCCATGATGGCCATCGACGCCAACACCGCCAGCGTAAAAAGGCTAATGGCCACAGTCCTATTGGTCATTATCTTGTGGTAGGGGTCCCATTTGATCTGCCCAAACAGAGTAAAAGGCGATTTGTTAATATTAATCGATTTCATGATCATCCATACCTTATCCTCGGATCCAGATAGATGTAGATGAGATCAACGAGGAGATTTATTACTACGAATACACCTACAATAGCCAGTACGCAGCCCTGTACCAGAGGAATATCTCTTGCTGATATTGCATCGACGAGGAGGCTGCCTACGCCTGGCCAGGCAAATATGCTCTCAATGACCACAGCTCCGCCCAGCATATGCCCCAGGCTGATGCCTAGAACAGTTATGGTCGGAAGCATGGCATTTTTAAGAGCATGCTTTGTAATTACATATCGAAATGGAAGACCCTTGGAGATAGCAAAGGCTATGTAGGGCTGGCCCATCACCTCCAGCATGCCGGTCCTGACCATCCGTAATGTCAGGGCCATGGCATGCGCTGAAAGTGCCACAGCCGGCAAAAATAGATATCTCAGGCCACCATAGCCAGCTACAGGAAACAGTTTCAAGTCAACGGAGAAGAAGAGTATTAAGAGGAGGGCCAGCCAGAAGCCTGGCATGGATACGCCGATAAGGGTGACGATCCGGAGAATATAATCTGTAAAGCGATTCTCTCTTACTGCGCAGAATATCCCCAGAGGTACTCCCACAAGGATGGCCATGGCCATGGCCGTGAAGGCCAATAAAATAGTAGCTGGCAGCCTGAGAAAAAGCAGGTAACTTACCGGCTTCTTCTGAATGTAGGAGCTGTCCAGATCACCCTGCAAAGCACTGACCAGCCACCGGCCAAACTGAATATAGAGTGGATCATGCAGATTGTATTGACTGGAGACGATGGCTATCTGCTCGTCGGTCGGTATATCATCGATCTCCAGGACAGTATGCTTGAGGATCAATTCCGCCGTGCCTCCTGGGATGATGTTCATGAGGAAAAAAGTAAGAGCGCAGACGGCCAGAACCGTAAGCCCCATCGATGCCAGTCTTTTGAGCAGATAGCGTAGCATTTACAGGTCCTCACCGCTCGATATAAGTCTCCGGTGTCAGGGTGAAGTCGTGGGATGTATAGTCGAAAACATATCCTTTGACATAATCCTTCATGGCCACAACCATCTCATAGTATGTCATGGGTATGATGGGGACCTCATCCTGAATTATCGATTGCACTTCTTTGTACTTACTTATACGGTCATTTTCGTCTTGGGAATTTGCGGCATCATTCAGCAGTTCATCAACTCGGGCATTTGAATACCCTCTGTTACTGATTCCGTCAGTCTTGAAGAAGGGTTCCAGGAAATATGAGGCATCAGGCACCATAGCTACGCTCAATGTTGCCAATGCGCTGTCCCATTCACCTCTCTTCTGCCGATCGGAGATAATACCTGACTCCAAACACTCAACATTGACCTTAATTCCGATCTCCTTTAGCTGACCGGCAACCGCTTCGGCCATCGGTTGAATGCATGGGCGGCTGGGATTAGCGATCAAGGACATCTCAAATTTCGTGCCGTCCTTTTCAATAATGCCGTCGCCGTCTGTGTCTTTCCAACCAGCCTCTGCCAGCAGATCACGGGCCTTTTGAACATCGTAGTCGTAGGACTTAAGTCCTTTTTCCGTCCAGTAATATTCCGGTCGGAAGATGCCTATTGCAGGAGTTCCGACGCCGAAAAGGATATAGTCGACAATGGATTTTCGATCCATTCCATAGGCGATGGCCTGGCGAACTTTGATATCGTCATAAGGTGCTTTCTTGAGGTTAAAATACATGTACGATAATCTAGAATTGTTGAATTCATCGACATTGATGCCAGAGATTTTGCCGATTCTCTCAATCTCATTGTAGGGCACATCAACCGTGAAGTCCAACTCACCGTTTTCCAGAGATAGAGCACGGGTATTGGCATCAGGTATGGTCTTGAGAATGATCTCGTCCAGTTTGACATCGCCACCCCACCATTTATCATTCTTTTTCGCTGTGATGACATTGCTCGTCTCGTCATAGCTCTCTAAGAAAAACGGTCCTGTGCCGATGGGCTTGCTGACCTCGCCATTGCTATCCACGGATTTGGGGCTTATGATTCCCAGTGGCGAAGCATAGTGAAGTGCTGCAGGCAATATATAGTTGGGCTCTGTGGTATGAATCCGTAAGGTGAGGGGATCTACCACCTCAATGAAATCCAGTTTCAATAATGATGGAACTCTGGTATTGAGTTTATTGGCCCTCTCCAATGAAAATTTGACATCATCAGCGGTCATCTTCGATCCATCGTGGAATAAGATATTATCTCTCAGTTTGAACTCCCAGGTTTTATCGTCCAACTGCTTCCAGGATTCCGCCAGTTTGGGCTTCAAGGACATATCCGGATTCACGCCCACAAGGGTTTCCACGATCAGAGTCTTGTCTGCAAGCACACCACTATCCTCCGTGGCAGGGTCCAGGGTGCTGACTGAGGTGGAAAGATCGCCGACCACTAGAGTGTTGTCCGACTTTTCTTCTCCCAGACCAATGACTGCCCCTGTAAAAAGGGCAATCAGGATCATTAACAGAATTGCATATAACTTATTCATTTGTCTCTCCTTTATGAATCGTTTTTTATCATTAATGAACAGATGATTGCAGCTCATAGTAATAAACATTTCCGTTTGATTATTACTATATATTACATAATCTATAAAAACTATAACTGTTAATAATTTAAAAAATATGCATACCCAATTAGAAGATTTGAAACCTCACCTATATGTAGCTTTAATATTATTAATTCATGGCATAATGATAAATTATAGCATTATGATTATGATATTTGCATTTACATATATTTTAAACGTATCGGAAACCGTTCTTGTTGATAAATCCGCCCAAAATATCCCTATTCTATCAACTACATATTTGATAATACAATTATCGATATGTTTATTACTATGGGCACTTATCAACCTAGTAATTTCGGAATTAATGAGAGGAATCGAGAATGCAAGAGAGCAAGATAGAATTAATGATGCAGGGCCACGAGATATGGCTGGAAAAGTCCAATGCAATAGGAGAAGATGTAGAGCTTGCCCTGTTGTTCGGCCACAATATGCGCCAAGACGGAATTGCAGACGCCAAGAGACTGAAGGCATTCAATTATCATCCTGACGGCAGCAAATCCGAATTAAACCTTATTCCAGAGGAAAAGCGCTATCTATTAAGATTCCTGGCGGATAAAAAAGGATCATATGCGGTTGTAGTGGACATGGAATCGTCGATACTGTGCAAGACCAAAGACGGAAATAAGAAAGGACCGCGTTCTCAATTCAAGGATGTCACCTATGCCGGAGCCTTCCACCAGATGGCCAAGACCCTCTGTCCAATAGGCGGCGATGGTGGATATGATAGTAGCCAGGTCGTGCACGGCATTCTGGAAGCAGTTCCCAGCAAGCCCTGGTGTCAGATCGGTCAGGATGTGGAGCTGCAGGTATTTTATGAAGGAAAACCGCTGCCTTTTGAAGATGTTAAGGCAGTCTCTCAGAAAGCAGGAAAGGAGATGGCCCTGATCAAGACCGACGAGCAGGGCAAGGTTCGAATTCCCGTAACTACAGATGGTGAATGGATGTTTTTGGTAAGGCATAAAGATCCTACCAAGAAGGTAGCCGATATGTTTGATGAGTCCGTCTTTGTCAGCACTCTGGTCATGGAGACCAGATAGAAGCCATAAAGCGACTCACCTATCTCATTTTTTTTTCCAATGGTAATGCCGCTCTGTAAATCTGCTCAATTGGAGGACGATTGTGCCGCCACCATCTGAGCATATTTTCCATGCAAGGCCATAAGATCCTCATGTCTGCCGCGCTCTGCAACCCCTCCATCATTCAGGACGAATATCTCATCCGCATCTACCACAGTGCTTAGGCGGTGAGCAATCATTATAGTCGTTCGTCCTTCTCTTTGCTCCATCAGTGTATCCTTGATCGCCTTCTCGTTCTCGGCATCCAAACTGGAGGTGGCCTCGTCCAGGATGAGTATGGGCGCCCCCTTCAGCAGCGCCCGGGCGATGGCAATCCTCTGCCGCTCTCCTCCGCTCAAGCGCACGCCTCTCTCCCCCACCTGGGTGTCATAACCCTTGGGCAGGGAGGCGATAAAATCATGAATGCGGGCTTTGCCAGCAGCCTCCTCTACCTCAGCATCGCTCGCCCCGGCCCGCCCCAGACGAATGTTTTCTCTAATACTGTCATGAAAGAGGAAGACATCCTGAGAGACGAGTGAAAACAGCCCGCGCAGATCCAGCAGGGGATAGCAGCGCAGGTCTTTTCCTCCCAGCAATATCCTCCCGGTCTCAGGATCCCAAAAACGCAGCAATAGGCTGATCACTGTGCTCTTTCCTGCTCCACTCATTCCCACCAGAGCCACTGTAGAGCCGGACGGTATCTCTAAGCATAGGGAACTTAAGACCCGCGGCTCCTGGGGAGCATAGCGGAAGCTCACATCCTGAAAAGCTATGGATGACTCTATGGGCTCAAACGGCCCCGACAAAGCCTTTTCGCATTCTTCGCTGACTGCTGGCTGTTCATCCAAGAGAAGAAAGAGCCTCTGAGCAGCAGCTCTCGTCTGGGAGAGCTGCTTGGAGACCTCCACCACGGATGTTATGCAAGCAAAGACACTTGCCGCCAGGATCATGGAAATTG